>NZ_DBHIHF010000010.1:0-90329 GCF_057248925.1 Stomatobaculum sp. | reverse complement strand
CCGACAGATGGAAGTATTGCAGAGATATACAAAAGACTCTCGCAACAGAAAAAGGCGGAGAGTTCAATCCCGATGTGGGCTGATGCAACCATATGGAATGAACTCCATAGGACAACTCCCTACCCCGAACTCTGGAGCTAGCACCAACTCTTTTTGTCCGCTTAGCCTTTTTGGGGTATCAAACGCTTGTTACGGCTGCGCGGACAAAAAGAACCGGTGTCTCAGCGAAGTTTACTGCGCGCTCTTTTTGCCGCCTTCGAAGCAGGCGGGACGCACCGGATACTTTTCCCGCTCGGGCTGCACATCTCTGCCCATTGCGCGAAGCATCGCCTTATCCTGCTGAATCGTAGAGCCGCTCGTGGTCAGCATGTTGCCGGTGATGGTCGCGCTGACGCCGCAGGCAAAGCTGTGCGCGCCGTTGTCGGAGAGCGCCGAACGGCCGCCTGCGAGGCGGATATTCGCCTCGGGGTTGATCATGCGGAAGATGGCAAGCGTGCGCAGAATCTCTTCGTCTTTCAGAATCTCGCGCTCGCCGAGCGGCGTGCCCTTGATCGGCATCAGGACATTGACCGGAATCGACTCGATGCCGAGCTCGGCAAGGGTCAGCGCCATGTCGATGCGATCCTCCCAGGTCTCGCCCATGCCGATAATGCCGCCGGAGCAGACGCAGAGCCCCTCTTCCTTGGCGGCGCGAATGGTCTCGAGCTTCTGGTCAAAGGTGTGGGTCGTGCAAATTTCGGGGAAGAAGCGGCGCGAAGTCTCGATGTTGTCGTGATAGCTCGTGACGCCCGCGAGGTGCAGCTCGTGCAGCTGCTCTCTCGTCAGAAAGCCGTGGGATGCGCAGAGATCAATCTTGCACTCCTCGGCCATGCGGCGGTAAGCGGCGAGCGCGTGCTTGAACTCTTCGCCGGTCAGTGAGCGCCCGGAGGTCACGATCGAGAAGCGGTCCACGCCCTCGCGCTCGTTCGCCTTGCAGGCAGCGACAATCACATCCTCCGGCAGAAACGCATACTCCTCGCAGCCGGTCTTCGAGTGTGCGGACTGCGCGCAGTACTTGCAGTCCTCGCTGCAACGGCCGCTTCTGCCGTTGATAATCGTACATAAATCGACTTTGTCCTCACAATAGGTCTCGCGGAGTTTGTCCGCCGCCTGACAGAGCTCCGTGAGATCCACGGTCAGAAGCTCCTCCAGTTCCCGATCGCCCCGCTTCAGACGGCGCCCGCCAATGATTTCCTCTGCCAATTTCAATGCGTTCATATCGCATGCCTCCCGAATGTATTCAATGGAATCCTTGCCCAGTATAGCCAGTCAGAACGAAATTTGTCAACCGAAAATATGTTCGAGGTTGACAATCCAAGGCCGGACAGGTATGCTAAGCGTTAGTGCAAAACGCACAGGAAGAGGAGAGTAGAGAATGAAACGTTTGGATATTCGCAACATGGCATTGATTGCAGTGATGACAGCGCTGATGTGTATCTTTGGACCCATGTCGATTCCGATCGGTGCAGTACCGTTTTCCCTGACCCCGCTTTTGGTATACCTCGCTGCCTACATTCTCGGCATGCGGAACGGCACCGTTGCCTACCTTGTCTATTTGCTGATCGGCTTTGTCGGCGTTCCGGTCATGTCCGGTTACAGCGGCGGCCCGGCAAAGATTCTGGGACCGACCGGCGGCTATCTGATGGCCTTCATCCTGATGGCGCTGATGACGGGCTTCGTGGTGGAGCGCTTCTATCAGAATGTCCCGCTGCAGGCGGTTGTGATGTTTGTCGCGCTGATTATCTGCTATGCGGCCGGTACCGCATGGTTTGTCGGACAGACCAAGATGGCGCTCTCGAAGGCACTTGCGGTCTGTGTCTATCCGTTTGTCCCGCTCGACTGCATTAAGCTCGGCTTTGCGATTATCATCGGGCGCCCGGTCAGAGAGCGGCTGCGCGGCTTCCTGCAGGCAAGAGCGACGGCAAGCCTCGCCTGACGCGTTTTCAAAATCGAAGAGAAAGAAAAAAGGGCGAAGAACCTTAGTTCTTCGCTCTTTTTCTGACACTGGATTCTTTTTAAAACTTTCGTTATACTAAAAAGAGCTGAAAAGTTGAGCTATTCAGCGCAGAAAAAGGAGGAAATATCATGAAAGGGAATGTGCTGGTCGGGCAGTCGGGCGGTCCCACCGCTGTCATCAATTCGAGTCTTGCGGGTGTCTTCAAGACAGCAAAAGAACGTGGCTATCAGAAGGTCTACGGGATGCGCTTCGGTATTCAGGGCTTTCTGGATGAGCAGTATGTGGATCTCTCGGACTATATCCGGAATGAGCTTGAACTCGAGCTTCTGAAGCGCACGCCGTCGGCTTTCCTCGGCACCTGCCGCTACAAACTGCCGGAGATTCACGAGGACAAAGAAGTCTTTGACAAGGTGTTTGCGCTGCTCGACAAACTGGATATTGAAGTCTTTATCTACATCGGCGGCAACGACTCGATGGACACGATACGGAAGCTCTCGGACTACGCACTCCTCACCGGCGCAAAGCAGCGCTTTGTGGGCTGCCCGAAGACCATCGACAACGATCTCGCGATTACCGACCACACGCCGGGCTTCGGTTCGGCGGCAAAGTACATTGCGGCCTCGACCAAGGAAGTAATTCGCGACGCGCTCGGCTTCTCCTATAAGAAGAAAAATGTGAACATCATCGAGATCATGGGGCGGAATGCCGGCTGGCTCGTCGGTGCGACGGCTCTCGCGCGCCAGGAGGACTGCGACGGCCCGGACCTCATCTACCTCCCCGAAGTGCCCTTTGACATTGAGGCCTTTGTGGAGCGCGTGACGGAGTTGCTCGAGAAGAAGGATGTGATTGTCGCGGCGGTCTCCGAGGGCATACGGACGGCGGACGGCGCCTATGTCTGCGAGCTTGCGGACGGCGCGCACAGCAAGGACGCGTTCGGGCACATTCAGATGACGGGCACGGCCTCCTATCTCGCGGGGCTCGTGCATGAGCGCCTCGGCATCAAGACCCGCGCCGTGGAACTCTCGACCCTGCAGCGCGCGGCGGCACATCTCGCGAGCCGCGTCGATGTGGATGAGGCGTTTGCGGTCGGCGGTGCGACGGTCAAAGCGGCGGATGAGGGCTCGAGCGGCGTGATGGTCGTCATAGACCGCGTCTCGGATGACCCCTACCAGTCGGCCATCGGCGTCTACGATGTGCACCGAATCGCAAACGGTGAGAAACTGGTGCCGCGCAGCTGGATCAACGCGGCCGGAGACTATGTGACCGATGAGTTCGTGAGCTATGTGAAGCCGCTGATTCAGGGTCACTATAATCCGATGATGGTCGCCGGTCTGCCGCGCCACCTCGTGATGAACCAGAAGAATTACAGCGACTATCAGATCTGAGACGGCGGCTATCGCGAAAAGATGCGCTTGACGGAACTCCTGTGCGCTGGTATCATTCTGTTACATAACAAATATAACAGTAAGCGCAGAGGAGGTTGATACATGGCAGTTGTACCGGTTTATAACATTCTGGCAGTGCCCGGCGCGAGTATTCCGCTCTCACTGGAGCGTTTTGATAAAATGATAGGCAGAGTCCCGGTCTCGGGAGAGCGTGTGACTCTGATTTTTATGAAGGAGGACAAGACCAGAGAGGAGCTCACCGCGGACGATTTCTATCCGATCGGCGTGAGCGGCACCGTGGTCGAGGTCGGCGAGCAGGGCGTGCTGGTATTCCGCAGCAATATGCGCGTCAATCTCCGGTCGGTCAACATCTACCCAGATCACAGCATTGATCTCGATGTGGAGCGTAGGCCGGACATTGAGGATCTTGACGAGGCGGTCGCGGCGGAGCGGCTGAAGCAGATGAAGCGGCACATGCTCGAGGCCTACGGCGACAACCCGCAGTTCGGTCCCATGCTCCGCGGCATGATGTCCCGCTGGGCGTCGCTCGGCGACATCGCGGGCATTGTGAACCGCTGGCTCATCAATTCGCCCGAGGAGAAGATGGACATTCTCGCCGAGGACAGCCGCGAGAAGCGGGAGCAAAAGTTAGAGGAACTGCTTCGTGAAAACCTGGAGTTTCACAAGGTGAACAGCGAGGCGAGCAGCGCGCAGGAAGAGGAATATCAGAAGATGTACCGCGAGAACGCGCTGAAAAAGCAGATCGAGTATCTGCAAAAGGAACTCGACAACCTGCACCCCGAAAAGGTCTCGGATCTCCGGAAGTTTGAGCTGAAGATTCAGGACCTCGGGATGAACGAGAGCGCGAAGGCAGAGGCCGAAAAGGTTCTGAAGCGCCTCAAGCAGGAGGGGCAGCAGAGTGCGGAGAGCGGTCTGCTCTACGATTACCTCGACTATGTGACGAATCTTCCGTGGAAGAAGGAGGCGGCCGCGGCGATTGACCTCGCGGCGGCGGAGCAGGTGCTGAACGAAGATCACTTCGGCCTCAAAAAAGTGAAGGACCGCATTCTGCAGCAGATTGCGGTCATGTCACTCAAGGGGCAGCAGTCCGGTTCGATACTGCTCTTTGTCGGTGCGCCCGGCACGGGAAAGACGAGCATAGGCGCCTCGATCGCGCGTGCGCTCGGCAGAAAGTATGTCCGTGTGAGCCTCGGCGGCGTGCGCGACGAGGCGGATATCCGCGGTCACCGGAGAACCTACATCGGCGCGATGGCGGGGCGCATCATGGACGGCATCAAGAAGAGCGGTGTCTCGAACCCGGTCATGGTGCTCGACGAGGTGGATAAGCTCTCGACCGGTTTCCACGGCGATCCCGCGAGCGCGCTGCTCGAAGTGCTGGATCCGGAGCAGAATCACAGCTTCACCGACCACTATTTGAATGTGCCCTACGATCTCGCGGATGTGCTCTTTGTCTGCACGGCGAACAGTCTCGAGACCATTCCGGCGCCGCTCTTAAACCGCATGGAAGTGATTTCGTTTCAGGGCTACTCGCCGCTTGAGAAGAAGGAAATCGCAAAACGTCACCTGCTTCCGAAGGCACTCGACGGCGTGGGACTCACGGCGGAGCAGGTGTTGATTCCGGATGAGATTTTGGACATTCTGATTTCGGATTACACGCGGGAGGCGGGCGTGCGCGGATTAAAGCGCTGTCTCGACAAGCTGTGCCGCGGTGCGGCCGTACGGTATCTCCGCGACAAGCAGCCGCTCACTGTCACGCGGGATAATCTGCGGTCTCTGATGGACACGCACCCGATTCTGCACCGCAAGGTGCGTGAGAATACGACGCCCGGCATTGTGACAGGCCTCGCCTGGACCGCGGTCGGCGGCGAAATTCTCTACATCGAGACTCTGTTCACGAAGGGGAGCGGCAAGATTCATGTAACCGGACAGCTCGGCGATGTCATGAAAGAGTCGGCGGAGCTTGCGGTCAGCAAGGTGAAGGCGCTCTTCCCGGAGAAGGCGCAGCTTTTTGCGGAAAATGATCTCCACATTCATGTTCCGGACGGCGCGACGCCGAAGGACGGCCCGAGCGCGGGTATCACACTGACCACGGCGCTCGCGTCCCTTCTGACCGGCAAGGCGGTTCCCTCGACGGTCGCGATGACGGGCGAGGTGAGTTTGCAGCGCGAGGTGAAGCCGATCGGCGGCCTGCCGGAGAAACTGATGGCGGCCGAGCGGGCGGGCGTAAAGACTGTCTTTATCCCCGCGGACAATGCAGAGGATCTCGAGGATGTCGCGCCCGAAGTGCGGGAGAAACTCGAAATCATTCCGGTCCGCGAGGTGAGCGAAGTGCTGAGGAGGCTCGGGTTGCTCTAGAAAGCTTGAGACGAAAAGCATAAGACGCGTATCGCGAAAGTGAAACAAAGAAAAGCAAAAGCTCTGAATTGCCGGGAAGGTCGGTAATTTAGGATTCCCTTAAAAGGATGACTTTCCCTTAAAATGACGGAGACTATACTATCTTTTTCTGCGGCGAGAGCCGTTTGTATATCTCCGCGTTACTTCAAAAGACCCCGGCGCTGCCTGCGAAAAGCAGGCAGCGCCGGGGTCTTTCTCTTTCTTGAAGCTTTATGGTAGGTAGTGTAACGAAAGGAGCAAATTAATTTTGGCTGAGGTAAGCAGCTGCCTGCTTGCCCGCAATGCGGCCGTAGACCACAAAGTCTGCGACGGCATTGCCGCCGAGGCGGTTCGCACCGTGCACGCCGCCGGTTACTTCACCGGCTGCGAAGAGACCCGGAATCGGATTGCCGTCGGCAGTCAGGACTTCGGCGTTCGGATTAATCCGGAGACCTCCCATCGTGTGGTGGACGCCCGGCGTGACCTTGATTGCGTAGTAGGGCGGCGTGCTGAGCGGTGCCGCAAAGCTTGTGCGCCCGAACTGACTGTCTGTCTTTGCCGCGACCGCCGCGTTCCACTCGTTCATCGTGGTCTCAAAGGCGGTCGGGTCAATCTGCAGAGCAGTGGCGAGCGCTGCATAGCTGTCGCCCTGCGTCGTGTAGCCCTTCTTGATATAGCCCTGAATGACATTGGAAGCGTCAGTCATCGCCTGATCGACAATCAGATAAGCATAGCTGCCGGGCTGCTGAATCTCGGCGGCGGAGACCGCATCGCGCGTGCCGACTTCATCGGTGAAACGCTTGCCGTCGCTGTTCACGAGAATCGCACCGTCGCCGCGGAGTCCCTCGGTGATCAGTGCTGCCGTGTTCATCTCGACGGTCGGGTGAATCTGAATCTGGTCGAGATCCACGGTGTCTGCGCCGACAGCCTCGCCCATCACAATGCCGTCACCCTGTGCACCCTTTGCGTTGGTGGTCATGAAGCCCTTCAGTTCCGGACGGTACTTGGTGACCATCTCGAGGTTTGCGCCGAAGCCGCCGCTCGCAAGAATGACAGCCTTTGCATGTACGGTGACCTTCTCGCCGGTCGGGCCGACTGCCTCGACGCCGACCACCTTGCCGCTCTCGTCGGTGAGGAGCTTCTCGGCTCTGGTCTCGAGGCGGAGATCCGCGCCGATTTTCTTCACATTTTCCTCGAGAATCGGGAGCATGAAGGTGCCAACCGAGATGGTCTTGCCCTCGGCATTGACCGGGCGATGAATGCGCTTCACCGAAGCGCCGCCGAAACTCGAGACGGAGGACAGCGGCGCGCCGATGCTATCAAGCCACTGGATGGCGTCCGCCGAATTCGCGGCAAGTGCTTTGACGAGTTCGGGGTTATTCCGCCCCTTGCCGCCGATCAGCGTGTCGAGCTCAAAGAGCTCCACGGAGTCAAAGTAGCCGTTCGGGGCTGCCTGGTAGGCTGCCCACTGTTCGCGAACTGTCTTTGCGAGTTCGGTGATCGCTGCATTGTCCGCGTACTTTTCTTCGGCGGTCGTAAGCGTCTTCTCGACACCCGCCGCCTCGTCGAAGCTGTTCTTATCCTGCTCGGGGGTCTTTGCCGCATTCATGCCGCCGGTCGAGCGAATCGAATTGCCGCCCGCCATGGCCTGACTCTCGAGAATCACAATCTTCTTGCCGGCATTTGCCGCCTCAATCGCAGCGGTCAGACCGGCACCGCCGCCGCCGACAATCACGATGTCGGTGTCGAGGGTCTGATCCGGCTGCTTTTCGCGGACTTCGTGGACTGCGGTCGAGAAGGGCTTCGGATCAATACCGCCCTGCTCGAGCGCCGCTTTCACGGCGTCGTGGATTGCGTTGCTGGTGAGGGTCGCACCCGAGACGGCATCGAGCTCATAGCTCTGATTTTTGAAGATTTTCTCCGGGAGCTCGCCGATTGCCACGGTACCGATGCCCTCGGTCTCGTGGTGATCTACGACTTTGACAGAGTAAATCCGGTCCGGTGTCGCAATGACTTCGACCTCGACCGGGCCGTTCATGCCCTGCGCCGAGGCGGTCGCGGTGACGGCATCGGCCGGAATGTCCTTTTTCGCGACGCCGCCCTTATGCGCGGTGGTCTGCATGAGGTGCTGCATCAGAAAAATCGGAAGTATGATGCCGATCAGAATGAGGAGATACGGCAAGAAGCTTCGTTTTTGTTTCATGGGTGTCCCTCCCTGTTTTGTTATTTTTTTATCATATCATAGAGAAGGCTGTCTGAATATGTGAAAACGGGAAGAGTTTTGCTAAAATACAGGGAAAAGTGAATGCGGAGCCCGGTGGTCTTCGAGCAGCGCAGAGGGACAGGTGAAGGATGAAAGAACAGAGGGAAAAAACGGAAAAAGAAGAGCAGCAGCCGCGTCTTATGTGGCTCGATGTCTGGCGGGGCATCGCGGTGATCAACATGTGTCTGTACCACGGGCTCTGGGATCTGGTCTACTATTTCGAATTGCCGGGTTTTGACTGGTACAGCGGTCTGCCAGGCTATGTCTGGCAGCAGAGCATCTGCTGGAGCTTTATTTTTCTGTCGGGCTATAGCTACGCGCTCGGGACGAACAAGTTCCGGCGGGGCGCGACGATTTTGTTTGCGGGCGCGCTCGTCGAGGCGGTCGCGGGCACCTTCGGGCAGGAAATCCACTACGGTATTCTGAGCTTTCTGGGGCTCTGGCAGCTACTTCTCGTTTTGCCGGAGGATTGGCTTTCGCGCGAGATGCGTCTCCGCTCCTGGTGTCGGATAGGCCCTCTCGGCGCTGCGCTCTGTCTCGGACTGTTTTTCCTGTGCCGCAATGTGAATCAGGGAAGCCTCGGCTTTGAGAGCCTTAAGCTTATCACGCTGCCGGACGCCCTGTATCGCAGTCGTTTGACGGCCTGCCTCGGCTTTCCGCCGGCCGAGTTCTCGTCGCTCGACTATTTTTCGCTGCTGCCCTGGGGATTTTTGTTTCTCGCGGGCTATTTTCTCTCGCAGTACCGGGCGGAACAGCGGCGCGATGCGGCTGCCGCGGCAAAGTCCTGTACGGCGCGCGGCATGAACGGAGGGTTCGGGGGCATTGCGCCCGCGGAAGAGGGCGGCACACTCGGGGAGATTCTGCTTCGGCGGCTTTTCGGGAAGTCGCTCTTTCGCCGGAGAGGGCGGTTGCTCGCCTGGGTCGGCAGACACGCGTTGCCGATTTACCTCCTGCATCAGCCGATCTGGATGGCAATCTTTGAAATCGCAATCCGCCTGCGGCGCTGAATGCCGCCGCTTTGCTCAGACGAACACAAAGTGTTTTAGCAGGACGAGAACCGTGAGGTGCAGCGGATAGTAGAGATAAAAGAACCACTGCGAGACGCGTGCGGCGCGCGGCTTAACGCCGGCGGGCGCTTGCTGCGCCGTCGCTTCGGCGCGCGGATCCGGGCGCGTGAAAGCGGGTTCCGCCGGGTAGGCGATGAGGAGTGCGAGAAGCGGTCCCGCGTTCACGGAGAACAGGCGGAAACAGAATAACGGGAGCGGCTCCTGTAAGGCGAATCCGGTCATGACAGCGTCAATCGAGAGACCGAGCATCGCAAAGAGAAAGCCGTAGCGCTTCTTTTCGCGGACACCGCGCGCGGCGAGAAAGAGGAGCACCATGGCAGGTGCAAACGCGGACCAATCCGAGAAGAAGGTGCATACAAAAAAGAGAAGGGCAAGGAGCGGCGTCCGGTACGGGTTTCCCTTCATTTCCTCGGCGACTGTCAGAAGCAGCAGACAAAAGGTGAGCGAAAAGAGCATGTTCAGCTGAAACGGAATGCGAAACGCGAGCCAGAACGGAAGTTGCGAGAGGAGAGCCGTGACGGCGAGGCGCTTCAAATATCCGAGCCGCGAACGGGTGTAGAAGTAGCCGTCCGTGAGGTACATACACATGACGGGCGCGGTAAAGTAGCCGAGTCCCGTCAGTAACATGGCGAGCGGGCTGCTGCCCGGCAAAAACATGTGCGCAAAGTGGTTAAGGGTCATACAAAGCAGGGCGAGAAGCTTGATGCGGGCGCGAGGACTTGCAAACATAGGGGACCTCCGGGAAAATCGCAGACATTGTGTATTCGAGCGGTGTTTCAGATAGGCTTCGTTGGTATCAGTATAATATATGCGAAGCGACCTATCCACCCGCCGTGTGTCGGCAGTATGCTTTTCCGGCTCTTTGCCCTGTCGCGTGCGGCATGGTATACTGAATTTATCCAAATTAAGACAAGTCGCGGTCAGCGCGCGGAAACGAGGGACGAATCATGAATGCAATGGTCATTTACTGTAGCAAAACGGGCAGCACGGAGAAGATCGCAAAGCGGATTGCGAAGGATTTTGAAAGTCCGCTGCTCAAAGTCGAGGCGGATGTGCTCTACGGCGGCTTTTTCTCCGCCTGCGCGCGCGTGGTCGCAGACCGCCTGCAGAAAAATCTGCCGAAGTCCGTCACCGAGACGCCGGATGTCTCGGACTGCGATACCTTATTCCTCGGCTTCCCGATCTGGTGGGACGATATGCCGGACTACTATAAAGAGTTTCTCGGGAGACTCGAGGCGGACGGCAAGTGCCTGATTCCGTTTGCAACTTCGGGACGCTCGGACATGAGCCGCGCGCTCGAAAGCCTCCGGGCGCTCTTTCCGAATGCCGAGATCCGGAATCCCTTCCACTTCGGCATCATGCAGCGCGACGACTATGCGCTCTGGAAGCAGGAGCTCGCGGAGGATGCGGCGATCGAGGACGCAATCCGTTGAGACTGGTCTTTTTGAGCATCGCGCCGGAATTTTTTGAGAGCTATCTTGCCTCGCATGCGGTGCAGCTCGCGAGGCGGCAGGGGCATTCCATCGAGGTCGCGGATCTCCGCGACTTTGCGGACGGGAGTTTTCGGCAGGTCAGCGACTCGCCGTTCGGCGGCGGCAGAGGCGTGGTTCTCCGCGCGCTGCCCATCTTTCGCGCGGTCGAAGCGCTGACCGGGCGGCGCCTGCAGGAGAAACCGGGACAGCAAGGCGGCGCGGACGGCAGTCTGGTTGCGGCACTCACGCCGACCGGGTTTCCGTTTGTCCAGCGGACCGCACACCGCTATGCGGCCTGCGACACGCTCGTGCTGCTCTGCGGGCGCTATGAAGGCATCGATGAGAGGGCGCTCGAGGCGGTGGATGAGCGCATCTCGATCGGCGACTATATTGTGACGGGCGGTGAAATTCCGGCGATGGCGGTCGCCGACGCCGCGCTCCGGCTCCTGCCGGGCGTGCTGAAAGCGGGCAGCGCGGAGGAGGAGTCCTTTGAGACCGGACTGCTCGAGTATCCGCAGTATACCCAGCCCGCCGAACTCTTCGGGCAGCGCGTGCCGGAGGTTCTCTATAGCGGCGACCACGCCAAAGTGGCAGAATGGCGGCAGTCGGCGGCAGTTCGCGCAACCGCGCGTTTTCGCCCGGATTTGCTGGAAACGATTGACCTTACCTCGCAAAAGAGATAAAATCAGCAGATATGACGACAGAGGATACTTCGCTTTTCTTCGCCCCGTGAGCGAGTGCTCACGGGGCGTTTTCGGCGGTATGCTCGCAGTACAACAGGGGAGGTTTTCAGATGAAGAAGAACAGACTGGCGGCGGCAGCGCTCCTTGGCTTTATGACCTTGGCGCTCGCGGCCTGCGGCGCAAAGAGCGACGGTGCGAAGGCAGACAGCAAGGCAGAGAACAGCAGCGCAAAGGTCTATAAGGTCGGCATTCTCCAGTTTATGGATCACCCGTCCTTGAACCAGATTGCGCAGAATGTGGAGAAGGAGCTTGACGCGCTCTCGAACGACGAGGTTCGCTACGAGTATAAGCCCTACACGCTGAACGGCCAGGGAGATTCCGCGACCTTAAACCAGATGGCGGCAAAGCTCCTTGACGATAAGGTGGATGTGATCATTCCGCTCGCAACCCCGGCGGCACAGATTGTGCAGTCCACGGTCGAAGGCCATTCCGAGACGCCGATTGTGTTCTCGGCGGTCTCCGATCCGGTTGGCGCAAAGCTTGTGAAGGATTTGAATGCGCCCGGCGGCAATATCACCGGCACCTCGGACAGCCTGAACACGGACGCGATTATGGAGCTGATTCTCGCGACCAAGCCGGACACCAAGTATGTGGGTCTTTTGTATTCCAAGAGCCAGGACAGCTCCGAGAAGCCGATTGCGGACGCCAAGGCCTTCCTCGATGCGCACGGCATCCGCTACATCGAGAAGACCGGCACGACGAACGATGAGATCAATGCGGCGGTCGACGCGCTGATTGCCGAGAAGGTTGATGCGATTTTCACGCCGACCGACAACACGGTGCAGAACGCGGAGCTCTCGTTCTATGAGAAGCTGATTACGGCGAAGATTCCGCACTTCGGCGGTGCGGATTCGTTCGCGTTAAACGGTGCATTTGTGGGATACGGCGTCGACTACGCGCAGCTCGGCAAGGAGACCGCCGATCTCACGGCGGAAGTGCTGAAGGCGGGCAATGCAGGCAGCGTCCCGGTCAAGACCTTTGACAACGGCATCGCGACCGTCAACACCGACACGGCGAAGGCACTCGGCTATGATCTTGAGACCCTGAAGAAGGACTTTGCGCCGCACAGCACGGCGGTCAATGAAATCACGACGAAAAAAGAGTTCGACAAGAAGTAAGGAGGCGCTGTGGAAAGTTTTTTGACGCCGGTTATGCTGCGGACAGCGCTGGAGGTCGGCCTGATTTATGCGATTGTCGCGCTGTCACTCTTTATCAGTTTCAGTATCCTGAATATCTGTGATCTCTCGACGGACGGCTGCTTTACGCTTGGCTGCGCGGTCAGTGCGGTTGTGACGATGTCAGGGCATCCGCTGCTTGCAATCCCGGCGGCGATGCTGGCCGGTGTGCTCTCGGGGGCGGTGACCGCCTTGCTGCAGACCAAGCTCGGCGTGCCGAGTATTCTGGCGGGCATCATTGTGAATACGGGACTCTATACCGTAAACCTCGGCGTCATGGGCTTTTCCTCGAATGTCTCGATTTTCGGGACGGACACCCTCTTTTCGCTCTGGGGCAAACTGTTTGACGGGACGGTGCTCGGCGACTGGTCGAGAAGTATTTTGCTTCTGATTCTGGTCGCCCTGATCTGCGCGGCTCTCAACTGGTTTCTGAAGACCCGGATCGGCCTCTCGATCCGGGCGACCGGCGACAGCATGGAAATGGTACGGGCTTCGTCAATCGATCCCTCGTTTATGATAGTCGTGGGACTCTGCTGCTCGAACGCGCTGACCGGTCTTGCGGGCTCGCTCTTCGCGAACTATAACAAGTCGGCGGACATTAACCTCGGAACGGGCATGGTCACGATAGCGCTTGCCGCGCTGATCATCGGCGAGACGCTGTTCGGCAAGCGGCGCATGCCGGTCCGAATTGTCGGCGTCGTGATCGGCTCCTGCCTGTACCGCTTCATGATTTCGATTGCGCTCCGCTTAAACGCGCCGACAGAGGCCTTTAAGCTGGTCTCGGCCCTGATTGTCGCGATTGCGATTGCGGCGCCGGAGGCACAGCGCGCCCTTGCCCTGCACCGCCGGAAAAAGGCGGCCATGCGGCGGCGGCGGGAGAGAGGAGGCAAGGCATGCTGAGAGTTTCGAATTTAAAGAAGACCTTCAACGAAGGCACGGTCAACGAGAAGATCGCGCTGAACGACCTCTCGCTCACGCTGCCGGACGGCGATTTCGCGGCGATTGTCGGCTCGAACGGCGCCGGCAAGTCCACCTTTTTCAACGCGATTGCCGGCAGCTTTTTTGTGGATGACGGCGAGATTTTTCTCGACGATCTGGACATCACCTTTCTGCCGGAACACAAGCGGAGCCGCATCATCGGGCGCCTGTTTCAGGACCCGCTGCTCGGTACCGCGCCGCACATGACCATTGAGGAGAATCTGACGATTGCCTACCTCCGCGCCTCGGGGCACACGAGTGCGTTCAGCCGCAGCGCGGCGAAGGACAGAATTTTCTTTCGGGAGCAGCTCAGCGAGCTTCATATGGGCCTCGAAGACAGAATGGAGCAGCCGGTCGGCCTTTTGTCCGGCGGGCAGCGTCAGGCACTGACGCTTTTGATGGCGACCGTGGTCACACCGAAGCTGTTACTGCTCGATGAGCACACTGCGGCGCTGGATCCGAAGACGGCCGAGAAGGTGCTTGACCTGACGGCAAAAATTGTCCGGGAGCGGCACATCAGCTGCCTCATGGTTACACACAACATGCATCAGGCCCTCGAGCTCGGCAACCGTACGCTCATGATGGACGGCGGGCGCATTGTTTTCGATGTGTCCGGAGAGACGAGAGCCGCGATGACGGTGCAGGATCTGCTGGATCGCTTCAAGCAGGGCGCGGGCAGTGAACTCGACAACGACAGAATTCTGCTCTCCGAGTGAAGCAACAGGGCCGGACGCCTGTCATACCGGTTTCAAACGAAAAGAAGAACCGCACGGGATCACAAAACCCTGTGCGGTTTTTTTTGCGTGATAGGGTAAAAGGAGGCTAAGCGGACAAAAAGAGGTGGTGCTGGCTACAGACGATTGCATCACCCCACTTAGGGATTGAATTCTCCACCTTTTTCTGTGGCTTGTAGCTGTTTTGCCGCATGATCAAACATACTATTTCAAGGAAGATGTAAGCAGAGAGAACCCTTGTATATCAAGGGTTTGAAGCACTTTTTACCAACTCTTTTTGTCCTATAACTCGTGTCGGGACGGGACATTGAGATGCTTTGGAACCGGATTTCAGTTCCGTCCGGCGCGGCCTGTATTTTTTCTGAGGCGCACTTTTACATAGAATTTTGCCGAGCAGGAAATCAGGACGGTTTTCAGGAGATAGATGGTGTCATCCTGTGCGATGACCTCGGCGTAGTCTCTCTTTTCCCGCGTGCAAATCAGAATCTGTTCAAAGAGCGCGCAAAAGCGGTCATAGGCCTTCGGGAGCTCCGCACTGTCCAGAGCAAAGGAGATGAGTGCGGCAATCTCTGAGATGCTGTAGACCTGCTTCAGAATGCAGAGCACGATCGCGGTTGCGACCTGCTCTCTCGAGTACTGTTTTTTGACCGGAGCCGTCAGAATGCGGAGTTTCACATAGTTATTCAGCATCGACGCCGTGAAGGGCTGTGTGTCCTTTTTTTGGTGGCTGTCCGCGGGCAACAGGGGAGACAACACTTCGTTGACGAGCGTCACAACTTGATCGGAATAGAGGCCGAGCTGCGGCAATTCGCGAAAGCGAGGCAGTAAGTATTCGGTTTCCATGGCTCAGCGAGAGTGAATGATGCGGCGGGCCGCAAAGTGCGAGACCCGGTTCCGGAGAAAATGAACGCCCAGCAGGACTTCGTAGAGCGCGACTGCTTTGTCCGCGAGCAACAGTTGAAAGGCGAGTTTGGAGCTCGGCAGATGTACGCTCAGCGGAAACATATGCGCGCGAATGGCCCGCGCTTCTTTGCGGGTCAGGCCGAATTCCCGCATGGCATTGGCCGCGGCTTCTTCGGGATGATAGAAGCAGTAGAGCCCCGGGTGGTCGTTTTTCCGGGTGTAGTCGACAAAGCAGAGGTCGTGGAGCAATCCCACCTTGACGGCACTGTTCGGGTCGGCGCCGCTGCGCGCGGCAAGCCAGGCCATGCAGACCGCGACGCGGACCGAGTGGTCATAGGTATTTGTGTAAATGTGACGCGGATAATGTAAGAGAGAGCGGAAACTCCTGCTCTCCAGAATGGCAGCGGCTTCGGGGGCCGTCTGCTCCAAATAGTCAAAATATTTTCGATTCATAGAACGAGACCTTCTTTCTTGCGCGGCGAAAACACTGCGTACCTCGCCGACGTCCCCAAGTATAGCGGAAAGCGGGCGCCGAGACAATCCTCCCGGGGAGGACTCTCGGATTTAATTCAGAGAAGTCGGAGAAAATGTGAGGCGCATTGCCTTGAAAACAGGTATACTGGAAAGTGGAAATAAGCGTTTTTTTTCGTTTTTCCGGTGGGAGGTGTGTATGCCGAAAGTTTCGATTATCATTCCCGTCTACAACGCCGAAAAGGTTCTCGCGCGCTGCCTGGATAGCGTGCTCGCGCAGACTTTTACGGATTTTGAGGTGCTCGTCATGGACGACGGCTCTAAAGACGGCACGCCGGCGCTCTGTGATGCCTATGCGGCGAAAGATGCCCGCATTCGCGTGGTTCACAAGGAAAACAGCGGAGTCTCGGACACGAGAAATCAGGCGCTCTCGCTCGCAGCCGGAGACTATCTCCAGTTTCTCGACGCCGACGACTGGATCACGCCGGAGGCGACAGCTCTCTTTTTTCACGCTGCCGAGACAAACCGGGCGGATCTCGTGATTTCCGACTTTTATCGCGTCGTAGACGGGTGGACCGCCAGAAAGGGCTCGATTGACGAAGAAGGCCTGCTCACGCGGGAGGAATTTGCGGCCTGCATGGCAAAGAGTCCGGCCGATTACTATTACGGCGTCATCTGGAACAAGTTTTTCCGCCGCGACATCGTGGAGCACTATCATCTCCGCATGGACGAGAAGCTGCGCTGGTGCGAGGACTTTATCTTCAATATGGAGTACATTCTGCATGCCGAGCGCATTTTTGTGCTCCGCGCGCCGACCTACTACTATGTGAAGACAGAAGGCTCGCTCGTGCAACAGGGCCTGAATATCCCGAACATCGTCCGGATGAAGATGAATGTGCTGAACTACTACCGGGACTTTTACAAAAAAGTCTTTTCGGAGGAGGAGTATGCAAGCCACCGGCCGGAAATTTACGGCTTTCTGCTCGACTACTCGCATGACGATGGCGTGATTCCGTTTTTACCGGGTTCGAAGCGACTCGGCGAGGAAAAGGCCTTTGCGGCGCATGCGCCGCTTA
The DNA here is from genome assembly GCF_057248925.1 of Stomatobaculum sp. Lineage (NCBI taxonomy): Bacteria > Bacillati > Bacillota > Clostridia > Lachnospirales > Lachnospiraceae > Stomatobaculum > Stomatobaculum sp. Next base: position 73,672 of record NZ_DBHIHF010000010.1, on the reverse strand, counting down.
GCGCCAATGTCTGGACGGAACACTATTATGTCGAGCGCCTGTTCCGGCGCTACGCGGAAACGATAGGTGCGCGCTTTGACCTCGAGCCGCGGGAAATCGCGGCGGTTATGTTCCTTGCAAACTTTGAGAAGATTGAGAGTATGCGCGAGTTTGCGGAGTACCTGAACGCTACGCAGATTGGCGCGAATGCACTGCTCGAGTATCTCGCATTGAAGGGCTATGTGCGGACGGAACTCGGCCAGCCGGAGAGCGCCGTGCTCGCGGAGAAGGCGGAGGAACTGAAAAAGGCCGTACTGCAGGCGGAGGAAGAGGCGGAGAAGACCATCTATCAGGGGTTCTCCGAAGAAGCAATGCAACAGCAGCGCGAAAACCGCCTGCGCAGGATGGAAAATATGCGCGCCCAGCTGGAGCGCTGAACCAACGACAGTCACGAAGGAGGACAGACAAATGGACCTGCAACTCAGACCGCGCGAGGAATGTTCCTTTGACGCCGTGAGCCTCGGTGAGATTATGCTTCGCTTCGATCCGGGCGAGGGAAGAGTCAGAACGGCACGGAGCTTCCGTGTCTCGGAGGGCGGCGGCGAATACAATGTGGTGCGCGGTCTCCACAAGTGTTTCGGTTTAAAGACGGCGGTCATCACGGCCTTCGCCGACAACGAAGTCGGAAAGCTCCTGGTCGACTGCATTGAGCAGGGCGGTGTTGCGACCGATTTTATCCGCATGGTGAAGACGGACGGCATCGGCAGAACTTGCCGGAACGGCCTGAATTTTACGGAGCGCGGCTTCGGTGTCCGCGGCGCGCTCGGCTGTTCCGACCGGGCCAACACGGCGATTTCGCAGATGGGGCCGGAGGACTTTGACTTCGACTACATCTTCGGCGAGATCGGTGTCCGCTGGCTGCACACCGGCGGCATCTACGCGGCGCTCTCGGAGCGCGCCGGAGAGACCGCGATTGCGGCCTGCGAGGCGGCGCATCGCTACGGCACCGTGATTTCCTACGACTTAAACTACCGTCCCTCGATGTGGAATGCAATCGGCGGCAAGGCGAGAGCGCAGGAAGTAAACCGCGCCCTCGCGCGCTATGTGGATGTGATGCTCGGCAACGAGGAGGACTTTACGGCCTGCCTCGGCTTCGAGGTCCCCGGCAACAGCGAGAGCCTCGATCAGCTGAACCTGGAGGGGTACCAGGAGATGCTCCGGCGCGGCGCGGCCGAGTTCCCGAACTGGAAGGTGGTTGCGACGACGCTCCGCACCGTGCACTCGGCGACCGTGAACGACTGGAAGGCCATTTGCTTTGCCGACGGTGCGCTCGCCTTTTCGCGCGGCTATGAGGCCATGGAAGTGCTGGATCGCGTGGGCGGCGGGGACAGCTTTGCCTCGGGTCTGATTTACGGGCTCATGACGACGGGCGACCCGAAGAAGGCGGTCGAGTACGGCGCGGCACACGGGGCGCTCGCGATGACCACGCCGGGCGACACATCGATGGCAAGTGTCGACGAGGTCGAAGCGCTGATGGCGGGCAAGGGCGCGCGCGTGAAGCGCTGAGACTTGCAAAAGGGAAAGACTTGTGCTAAAATTCTGCGATTTGAAGAGAGATATTGTAGTTTCAAGGTCTCGGGAGAGACTTCAAAGGAGAGAATTTTGAGAAAGACAAAGATTATCTGCACGATTGGACCTGCCAGTGACAGCGAGGAGATGCTGAAGAAGCTCATGCTCGCGGGCATGAATGTGACACGTTTTAACTTTTCTCATGACACGCACGAGGCGCACGCCGAGAAATTCAAGCGCGTGGTGAAGCTCCGCAGAGAGCTGGGTCTCCCGGTTGCAACGCTGCTCGACACGAAGGGCCCGGAGATTCGTCTTCGCGACTTTCAGAACGGCTCGGAAGTGCTTGAGAAGGGCGCAAAGTTCACGCTGACCACGAGAGAGCTGCTCGGCGACAACACGATTGTCTCCGTAAGTTATAAGGAACTGCCGAGCGATGTGCAGAAGGGCGGCGTCATTCTGATTGACGACGGTCTGATCGGTCTTCGCGTCGACGAAGTGGACGGCACCGAAATTCACTGCACGGTCGAGAACGGCGGCAAGGTCTCGAACCACAAGGGTGTGAACATTCCGGGCGCCGATCTCTCGATGCCCTTTATCTCCGACCAGGACAGAAGCGACATTGAGTTCGGCTGCCAGATGGGCTTTGACTATATTGCGGCTTCGTTCACGAGAACGGCTGCGGATATCCGCGCAATCCGCGAGATTCTCGATGCGCACGGCAGCAAGATGAAGATCATCGCAAAGATCGAGTCCGTGCAGGGCGTGAAGAATATCAAGGAAATCTTCAAGGAGGCCGACGGCGTCATGGTGGCGCGCGGCGATCTCGGCGTTGAGGTTCCGGCTGAGGATGTCCCGGCAATCCAGAAGGACATCATCAAGCTCGGCGCAAAGATGGGCAAGATTGTCATCACGGCGACCCAGATGCTCGACTCGATGATTCACAACCCGCGGCCTACGCGCGCCGAGGTCACGGACGTCGCAAATGCGATTTACGACGGCACGATGGCCATTATGCTCTCGGGCGAGACAGCGGCCGGAAGCTATCCGGTCGAGGCGGTCGAGATGATGAGCAAGATTGCCGAGAAGACCGAGCAGGACATCAACTACAGCGAGCGGAGAAGAAGACTCGAGACCGAGAAGCAAGAGGATGCGACGACCGCAATCAGCCATGCGACCTGCACGGTCGCGGAGGATCTTCGCGCAAAGGCGATTGTCACAGTCACAATTTCCGGTTTCACGGCGAGACGCCTCGCGAAGTACCGCCCGGAGTGCCCGGTCATTGCCTGCACGGTGAGCCAGACGGTTGCCTGCCAGATGAATCTGCTCTTCGGTGTGATTCCGGTGCTGATTCCGCAGGAGGACAATGCCGACATGCTCTTTGACGCCGCACTCCACGAAGCCAAGAAGCTTGGACTGGTGTCCGAGGGCGATACGGTCATCCTGACCGCAGGTCTGCCGCTCGGCGTGAGCGGCAACACGAACATGATTCGTGTGATGGAAGTGATTTGACGCAACTTGTTGCACCGGCAACGGAAATAAAAAGACGCCGTGTGGTAGACTGCTCGGGTAGGGCGGATGCCGCACGGCGTCTTCCTGTATACAGGGAACCGCAAAAAGAAAAACAAAGACCGCAGAGGCTGCGGAGAAATGAGGAAAGTATGAGCTTATTTTTGGGACCGATTCACCACTGGCTGTATCGCAAAATTCGCCTCCAGGAGGAACTGATCACAACTCTCGCCGAGCAGGAGGGCGCGAGAAGCGGCGACAGCGGCAAGTATGAGACTTATGTGAATCGCGAGCTTCGTCCGCTCGAGGAGCTGATTGACACCGACAACATTCACGGCTGGCTGCAGGCGCGCATTCACGACGCCGAGGGTCGCTATGCGGCACTTGTCGCGGCGATTCTGAAAGAGGACAGCGACGCAAAGTCCCGGATTGAAGACGAGGTCTTTGCGTTCGGCGCGTCGAATGCAGTGCCGGCGGAGGCGAGTCCCGCAGAGGCGTATCGCTTCTACGGCGACAATCTTGTGAACGGCATGCCCTGCGACCATGTGGACCGTGTGACGGAGCAGGCGGAGGATCACATTGCCTGGACACTCGACCAGGATTTGCACGGCGACTTCTGGATTCAGGCCGGTCAGTCTCCGGAACTCTACTATGCGCTGCGTCTCGCCGAGATGCGCGGTATGCTCTCCGGCACCCGCCTAGAGCTGCTCTCGCCCGCCGAGATGAGCTATGTGTTAAAGGAGAAGGCATGAACGAGAGCATCTCCCTTATGGTTGAAGAGCATGAGAACATAAGACGCATGTTGCGGGTGCTTCGCGCGATGTGCCGTTCGGTGATGCACGGCGAGGAAGTAAATCAGGAGGACTTTGCCGAGGCAATCGACTTCATCCGGAACTATGCGGATCACCACCACCACAAGAAGGAGGAGGAACACCTCTTCAAGGCGATGGTCGCCAACATGGGAAAGATCGGTGAGAATCTGGTGACCCACGGCATGCTGGTCGAGCACGATCTCGGCAGGGGGCATGTGCTTGCCCTGACCGAGGCGTTAGAGCGCTTCCGGCAGGACCCGAGCGATGACAACCGCCTCGATATTATCGCCGAGGCGATGGGCTATGCCGCGCTCTTAGACCGCCACATCGAAAAGGAAAATACCGTCGTCTACCCATTTGCCGAGCGCAGTCTTTCGCCGGAAATCTTTGCGGAAATCAATGCGGCTTCGGCGGCTTTTGAGGCGGATCCTACGGAGCAGGAACTCCGTGACAAGTACACGGCGATCGCAGACCGTCTCGAAACGAAATACGGCACGGCGGCCTGAGACTTGTTTTATTCCTAGAGCTATGCTAGGCTTTGCCTGTTTGGTATTTACCGGAAAGGACAAGGTATGAGCATTTACGATTACAGTGTGCCGTCGGTCGGCGGCGGAGAATTGAAACTCTCGGACTACAAGGGCAAGGTTATGCTGATTGTCAACACGGCAACCGGTTGCGGCTTCACGCCTCACTATGAGCCGCTCGAGGCAATGTACGAGGCGGATCACGACAAGGGACTCGAGATCATCGATATCCCCTGCAACCAGTTTGCGGGACAGACGCCCGGCACGGACGAGGAAATTCACGAGTTCTGTACGCTGAAGTACCACACGACCTTCCCGCAGCAGAAGAAGTCCGAGGTGAACGGCGAGCACGAGCTCCCGCTCTACACCTTCCTGAAGAGTCAGCAGGGATTTGCGGGCTTTGGCAAGGGGCCGAAGGCGCTGATGATGTCCGCGCTTCTTCTGAAGCAGGACAGACACTACGCCGAGAAGCCGGACATCAAGTGGAATTTCACGAAGTTTGTCGTGGATCGCGACGGAAATGTCGTGAAGCGTTTTGAGCCGACCGCGGACATGGCAGAGGTCCGTGCGTTTGTGGAGAGTCTGCTGTGACATAAAATACGACGCACAGTCCCGAGCGGACTGTGCGTTTTTGCGTGATAGAAGAGCAAAGCGACAAGTCTGTCCGTGCAATAAACACAAATGTACGCATACCGCGAAAACATACTTGCCAACTCGGAAAAAGCAGAGTATAGTTATGAGCCATACGAGAGAGCATTTCGCGCAATGGCGCATGTACGGAGGATTTGAGGATGAAAAGAGAATTTCACGCACCTGAGAAAAAGCTGAGAGTCGGTGTTCTCGGCGCAACGGGCATGGTGGGACAGCGTTTTCTGACAATTCTGGAGCAGCACCCGTGGTTTGAGGTCACGGTCCTGGCGGCGAGCCCGCGGAGCGCCGGCAAGACCTATGAGGAGGCGGTCGGCGACCGCTGGAAACTCGACATTCCGATGCCGGAGCGCTACAAGAAGATGGTCATTCACAATGTGAATGAGGTCGAGCAGGTGGCGCGTGAAGTGGACTTTGTCTTCTCGGCGGTCGATATGACGAAGGAAGAGATTCGCGCAATCGAGGATGCCTATGCCAAGCACGAGACGCCGGTCGTCTCGAACAACTCGGCGCACCGCTGGACCCCGGATGTCCCGATGGTTATTCCGGAGGTGAACCCGGAGCACTTTGAGATTATCGCCGCGCAGAGAAAGCGTCTCGGCACCGAGAGAGGCTTTGTCGCGGTCAAGCCGAACTGCTCGATTCAGAGCTATGCGCCGGTCTTTGCGGCGTGGAAAGAGTTTGAGCCCTACGAGGCGATTGTCACGACCTATCAGGCCATCTCCGGCGCGGGCAAGAACTTTAAGGACTGGCCGGAAATGGTCGGCAACATCATCCCGTACATCGGCGGCGAGGAAGAAAAGAGCGAGAAAGAACCGCTCCGCATTTACGGACACATCGAGGGCGATCATATCGAGCCGGCGACGGAGCCGAAGATCAGCAGCCAGTGCATCCGTGTGCCGGTTTTAAACGGCCACACGGCGGCGGTCTTCGTGAAGTTCCGGAAGAAGCCCACGAAGGAACAGCTCCTTGAGAAGCTCGCGGCGTTCAGCGGTCTGCCGCAGGAGATGAAGCTCCCGAGCGCACCGCAGCAGTTTATCCGCTACATGGAGGAGGATAATCGCCCGCAGGTCGCGCTTGATGTGAACTACGAGGGCGGCATGGGCATCTCGATCGGCCGGCTCCGCGAAGATACGATTTACGACTGGAAGTTTGTGGGCCTCTCCCACAACACGCTCCGCGGCGCAGCGGGCGGCGCGGTCGAGTGCGCGGAGGCGCTGACCGCCCTCGGCTATATCGCAGCGAAATAAGCATACGGTGTCATCTGAATAGTAAGCGCAGAGAAAAGAGTCGCTCTCCCGGTTTTTGGGAGGCGGCTCTTTTGTGCTGTGGCTGAATCCGGGCACTTACGGTAGAATAGAAGCGGAATGAAAGCGGAATTTGGCAGATGCAAAGCGCGGCATAGCAGTGCGCAAAGAGAAACAAAGAAAAAGAGAAGGACAACAAAAAAGCTTCAAGCTGACGGCAGGGGCAGACCGTAGCATTGCAGAAGATACAGAGCGCTGAGCAGAACGTGTATCCCGGGGGAACAGAACCCGAAGGTAGCGCAAAGGAGAAGGGGGAAGGCATGAGGGCAAAGGAAATCGACGGAATGAAGGGGGCACTGATCTTTCTGGTGGTGCTCGGGCATTTTCTCCTGCCACTGCTCGGTTTCGGGGTGTGGAGCATAAATCTCCCCTTTGATTTGATCTACAGTTTTCACATGCCGGCCTTTGTCTTTCTCTCGGGGCTCTTCGCGGGACATGCGCTCAGGAGTCCGCGGCACTGGTGTAAGCGCTGCCTCACTTTACTCTGGCTCTATTTTTGCTTTAAGTGGCTGGTCTTTTACCCGGAGCGGGCAGCCTATCAAACGGGCGGAACTTGGCCGGATTTTTGGCATGAGAGCGGCACCCCCTGGTATGTGCTCGCGCTCTTTCTCTGGACGCTCGCCCTGCCGCTCTTTGCTCTGTTACGGCGCGCCTTTAAGGCAGCGCCGGTGCTGCTCCTCATCCTTGCGTTAAGTCTGGGTCTCGGTGACTTGGATGGGCGTTTGCATCTCGCGGATTTTCTCGCCTTAGACCGTGTGATTGCCTTTGCGCCCTTCTTTTACGGCGGCGCCTTTCTCGGGGAAAAACGCTTCTCTGCATGGATCAAGAACGGAGGGCGTGCGCAATGGGGACTCATGTTGGTCGCTGCTGTCCTTGCCCTCTATTTTGTCTTTCATAGCGGCGGATGGCTGCACCCCTACCAGACTCTGATTTACGGCGTCTGGTACACCCGCCTGGATACTTCCGCGATGCCGGAACTTGTTCGGACGGCGCCCTGGCTTTTGCGGCTCTTCTGGTATTTGGCCGCGGGCATCATCAGTGCGGGCTTTTTTGTGTTCGGGAAGCTGCTCGTTCGACTTCCGAACTTCGGTGCGGGACTCGCCGTGCGCGGTGAACGGAGTCTGCCGATCTATATGCTTCATCGTCCGCTGAGAGACATAGGTCTCTTGCTCGGCTACCCGTCCTATTTTGCGACGCGTCCGCGGCTTGCCTTTCCCCTGCTCTTTTTGCTCTCTCTGCTTTTGGTCAGGCTTTTTGCGGCGGAGCCCGTGTACCGGCTCTTTCTCGCAGTGCAAAAGCTGCCGGGGAAAGCCTTGGATGTCCTTCTCGGGCCTACGGAAAAACAGAGAAAAATGTAGTAGATGTGCTAAAATAAAAGATTGAGAGTTCGAAGCGGAATGCCCACAGGCAGGGCACTCAGACAGCGGAGGTGAGAAAATGGCAGTAAAACAGAGAAGTTTCGGTACCTTCTCGGAGGGCAGAGAGGCTAAGCTCTATGAGCTCAGCAACCAAGCAGGTGCTTGCGCGCGCTTTACAGATCTCGGCGCGGCGTGGGTCGGCATGGAACTGCCCGCCGGGGGCGGAAAAACGGTCGACGTGATACTCGGCTACGACGATCCCGCGATTTACGAGAGAAATCCGGGCTGTCTCGGCGCAATCGTCGGGCGGCATGCAAACCGCATTGCGGGGGCCGGTTTTACGCTCGACGGCAAGCACTGTCAGCTCGAAAAAAATCAGGGCGAGAACAATCTTCACTCGGGGCCGGACGGCTGGTGGAAGCGGCTGTTCCGCGCAGAAGTGCTCGAGGAAGAGAATGCGGTCCGCTTCTCGCTGGAAGAGCCGGACGGCGCACAGGGTTTTCCGGGCGCCCTCTCATTTTCCGTGACCTATCGTCTCACGGCGGAAAATGCGGTCGAGATTCACTATGCGGGAACGCTGACAGCGGGGGCCGCACACACGGTATTCAATCCGACGAACCACGCTTATTTTAATCTTGCGGGTCATGCCGCGGGGGCGGTCGACGGACAGGAAGTCCGGATGAACGCGGATTATTTCACGCCGACCGACGCAGTCTCGATTCCGACCGGCGAAGTGCGGGCTGTCACGGGGACTGCTTTTGATTTCCGGCAGACGAAGCCCATAGGGCGTGATATCGGGGCGAACGAAGAGCAGCTGGTACTCGGCCACGGGTACGATCACAACTTTGTTGTCAAGGACTACGACGGCCGGGTGCGCCTTGTCGCGGAAGCACACGATCCGGTGAGCGGCAGGAGCTTGGAAGTCTACACCGACCGCCCGGGACTTCAGTTCTATACGGCGAACTGGCTCGGCGAGAGCACACCGCGGGGGAAGGGCGGCGCGCTTTACCAAAGACGCGGCGGCTACTGCTTTGAGACCCAGTGCTTTCCGGACGCCCTGCACCACCCGGACTGGGTACAGCCGGTCATCGGCTTAGGGGAGACCTTCCGGACGACCAGCATCTACCGCTTCGGCGGCTTTGCAAAAGAGGAGGGGACAAACTGAAGCGGCTGTTTATTGCGGAGAAACCGAGTGTCGCGCAGGAGTTTGCGCGGGTGCTCGGCGTTTCAGGTCGGCGGCAGGACGGTTATCTGGAGTCTGGCGACAGCATTGTGACCTGGTGCGTCGGTCATCTCATCACGATGAGTTATCCCGAAGTCTATGACGCGCGCTATCAAAAGTGGTCGCTCGACACCCTGCCCTTTTTGCCGGAAGCGTTTCGCTATGAGGTGATTCCGGAGGTCAAAAAGCAGTTTGAGATTGTGAAGCGACTGCTGACCAGAGAGGATGTCGAGACGATTTATATCTGCACCGACTCGGGGCGCGAGGGTGAGTACATCTACCGCCTGGTCGATCAAATGGCGGGCGTGCCGGATACGAAGGTGCGAAAGCGGGTCTGGATCGACTCCCAGACCGAGGAGGAGATACGGCGCGGCGTCGCCGAGGCAAAGGACTGGAGCGCTTATCGGAATCTCGCGGCGGCGGCCTATCTCCGCGCGAAGGAAGACTATCTGATGGGCATTAACTTTTCCCGGGTACTGACCCTCCGCTACGGGGCGGCGCTCGCCTCATTTTTACGGCAGCGCTATACCGTGGTCTCGGTCGGGCGCGTTATGACCTGTGTGCTCGGCATGGTCGTGCGGCGGGAAAATGAAATCAGAGCCTTCCGGAAGACGGTCTTTTACCGCATCTTCGGGCAGTTTGAGCTCTCGGGTCAGCGCTTTTTCGGCGAGTGGCGCGCGGAGAAGGGCTCTGCCTATGAGGGCTTTCCGGGGCTCTATAAGAACAACGGCTTCCTGAAAAAGGAGGATGCCGAAGTGTTTCGGCAGAATTTAATGTCCGCTCTTCCGGGCACGGCGACGCTCTTAAAAAACGAGAAGAAGAAGGAAGTCAAGCGCCCACCCTTACTCTATAACCTCGCGGAGCTGCAGAACGACTGCGCGCGGCGCTTTAAGATAAGCCCGGACCAGACCCTGAAGGTCGCGCAGGAGCTCTACGAGAAAAAGCTTGTGACCTATCCGAGAACCGATGCGCGTGTCCTCTCCTCGGCGGTCGCAAAAGAAATTCAGAAGAATCTGAGCGGTCTCACGCGGGTGCAGGCGGTCGGCGGTTTCGCGCAGGAGGTGCTCTCAAACGGCAGTTACAAAGGTATCGCAAAGACGCGCTACACGGACGACAAGCAGATCACCGACCACTACGCACTGATTCCGACGGGACAGGGACTCGGGGCGCTCCCGGGGCTTTCGCCGCTCTCCGCGCAGATTTACGAGATGATCGCGCGGCGTTTTCTGGCTGTTTTTTATCCGCCCGCGGTCTATGAGAAGCGCTCTCTGGAACTTCTCTTCGGCAGAGAACACTTCTTTGCCGGCATCCGCTCTCTCGCGGAAGAAGGGTGGCTCAAAGTGTCCGGCGAGAAGAAACAGAAGGACAAAGAGGAGAAAGAGAAGGAAGAAGAGGGAGAGGCCGAAAACAGCGGTACGGCTGCACTTGCCGCCGCACTCGCGGCAGCAAAAAAGGGGGCGGCGGTCGAAGCGAAGGGCTTTGACCTTCGCGAGGGCGAGACCTCGCCGCCGAAGCGTTACACCTCGGGCAGCATGATACTCGCAATGGAAAACGCGGGACAGCTGATTGAGGATGAGGAACTCAGGAGCCAGATTAAGGGCTCCGGCATCGGCACGAGTGCGACCCGCGCGGAAATTCTGAAAAAACTCGTCAACAACAAATACCTTGCGTTGAACGGAAAAACCCAGATTATCACGCCGACCCAGCTCGGCGAACTGATTGTGGAGGCAGTGAATCTCTCGATGCCGCCCCTCCTCCGCCCCGAGCTCACGGCGAGCTGGGAGAAGGGGCTCACGATGGTGCAGCAGGGCGAAATCAGCGAGGCCGATTACATGACAAAACTCCGTGACTTTGTGGCGCGGCGCACCGGTCTCGCGGCAAAGCAGAGCGCAAGCTATAAGCTCCGCGAGGCCTTTGAGGCGAGCAGACAGTATTATCCGGCCGTCACGGAAAAACGGCGCGCGGTACGGCGAAAAGGAGGCAGTAAATGAAGGCAGCAGAGATCGAAGTGAAGGCGCTCTTTGACCTGAGTCGCAGCATGGCGGGGGATTTTCTCGCGAAGTTCCGCTATCCTTACGAGGCGCTCCCCGAGCTCGGGGCGTGGATTGTCGCAGTAGGCTCGCAACTTTCCCCGGATGAATACGAAAAGCGGGGCGAGCAGATCTGGATTCATAAGAGCGCCAAAGTCGCGCCGAGTGTGAGCCTCACGGGGCCGCTCATTGTCTGTGCGAACGCGGAACTCAGGCACTGCGCTTATTTTCGCGGAAATGTGCTGATCGGCGCGGGCAGTGTCGCGGGCAATTCCTGCGAGTTTAAGAACTCACTGCTCTTTGACAGTGTCGAAGCGCCGCATTATAACTATGTCGGCGACTCGATTCTCGGCTACCACGCGCACATGGGCGCGGGTTCGATTACGAGCAACATCAAGTCCGACCGGAAGAACATCGTGATCCGGACTGATGACGGGGCAATCGAGACAGGCCTCCGGAAAATCGGCGCGATCCTCGGCGACTATGTCGAGGTGGGCTGCGGCACGGTCTTAAACCCCGGTTCTGTCGTCGGAAAGAATACGATGATTTACCCGCTGACCTCGGTGCGCGGTCCGGTGCCCGCGAATTCGATTGTGAAGAGTGCAAGGAACATCGTCATAAAACGAAATTGAGAGGAAACGGATGCTACGGGACCACGCCCGGCGCGATCGGTGCCATAGGGAATCGTGCGATACAGCGCAGAGAGACAGACGTTATGGTAAACAAAAAGCCGGTCCGGATCAAAGAGAAGTGTTTGCGATTCCGTACGGGAAGCACACAAAGGCGCACGGGCAGTATGTGAATCACATGAGAGACACAGCGCGTTGATTCGGCATCAGCCAATACCAATAGGATGAGGGAAAAAACGTATGAATGCTGTACTGAAACTGGTGGATTATGCAAAGGAAACAGGACTGATCGAGGAGGAAGAGCGAATCTGGGCGGTCAACACGCTGCTCGACGCGCTCCGTCTCGACGCGCTGACCGAGCTCTCGGTCGCGGAGGATGCAACCCTGCCCGAGATTTTGGACACCCTGCTGGACGACGCGTATGCGCGCGGTGTGCTGAAGGAGAATACAACAACCTACCGGGATCTCTTCGACACCGAGCTCATGGGGCGGCTCACGCCGCGCCCGGCGGAAGTCAGACGAAAGTTCGAAGCGCTTTATCGGGAGAGCCCGAAGGCCGCGACCGACTGGTACTACAAGTTCAGCGGCGACACGAATTATATCCGCCGCGACCGCTGCGCGAAGGACCTCCGTTGGACAACCGAGACAGATTACGGGACGCTTGACATCAGCATCAACCTCTCGAAGCCCGAAAAGGACCCGAAAGATATTGCGGCAGCCAGAAATCTGCCGGCGTCAAACTATCCGCGCTGTCTCCTCTGCGCGGAAAATGAAGGCTATGCGGGTCGCGTGAATCACCCCGCGCGGCAAAATCTCCGGATTGTTCCGATTGCAATCAATGAAAAACCCTGGTTTTTGCAGTATTCGCCCTATGTCTATTACAACGAGCATTGCATCTGTTTTAACCGCGAGCACACGCCGATGAAGATTGATCGCGATACCTTCGCAAAGCTCCTCGACTTTGTGCGCCAGTTCCCGCACTACTTCGTAGGTTCGAATGCGGATTTGCCGATTGTGGGCGGCTCTATCTTGGCGCACGACCACTTCCAGGGCGGTCACTACAGCTTTGCGATGGAGCGGGCGAAGATTGAGACAGCGTTCCGTTTCCCGGGCTTTGACGATGTGAGCGCAGGCATTGTGAAGTGGCCGATGTCGGTCATTCGTCTCTCCGCATCGGACAGACTGCGGCTCATTGAGCTCGCGGACCGGATTTTAAAGACTTGGCGCGGCTATACCGATGCCGACGCGATGATCTTTGCGGAGACCGACGGTGTGCCGCACAACACGATTACGCCGATTGCGCGCATGCGGGACGGCAAGTACGAACTGGATCTCGTGCTCCGGAACAATCTGACCACAGAGGAGCATCCGCTGGGGCTCTATCATCCGCATGCGGCCCTGCATCACATCAAAAAAGAGAACATTGGTTTGATCGAAGTCATGGGACTTGCTGTGCTGCCCGCCAGACTGAAGACCGAGCTCACGGCCGTCGCCGAGGCTCTTGCAAACGGCAAGTCGCTCCGAGAAAATCCCCTGACCGAGAAGCATGCCGACTGGGCAGAGCACTTTGCCCCGCAGTACCGGATCACGGCGGACAATGCTTTCGAAATTGTGCGGAAGGAGACCGGTCTCGTGTTCGCAAAGGTCCTCGAAGATGCAGGTGTCTACCGGCGAAACGAGGTAGGCAAGCAGGCGTTTCTCCGCTTTTTAGAGACAGTCTGAGAGGCAAGGCGAATATGGAGAGGCAGGTGACGAATATGAGCCCGGAGAAATTCCGGGAGCTGTTCCCCATCTTTCTGGTTTCTCATGATGACAACTGGGACACGCAGTACGCGACGATGGAAAAGAAGCTTAGTGAAGTTCTGCGAGCCTTCGCGGTTGCAAGAATCAGCCATGTCGGCAGCACCGCAATTCCGGGGATCCGGGCCAAGAATATTGTGGATATCATGGCGGAACTGGAACCGAAAGAGGATATGGCGCGGGCGGCACAAACAATAGAAAGCCTTGGCTTTGTGCGAAAATACACGGAGCCCAGCAGGATTTTTCTGCGCCTCGGCTACACCGAAGAGGGCTTTGCAAAAGAGGTTTTTCACTTACACCTCAGGTACCGCGGGGACTGTGATGAACTCTACTTCAGGGATTATCTCCGTGAAAATCCGGTGCTCGCAAATGAATACGAGGTGCTGAAACAGCAACTTTGGAGACAGTACGAGCACGACCGGGACGCCTACACGGAGGGTAAGACCGCTTTTATCCGGAAGCAGACAGAGGCGGCAAAGGCGGCCTACGGCGAGCGGTATGCGTGAAGTCGCACGCGCCGATGCATTCGCTTGACCTGCTTGCACAGTCGATTTACAATGAAATCAAGTGTAAGCCCCGTCGCTTTTCCGCGGATGACAGTTGCATAGGCTGCGGCAAGTGTGCGAGAAACTGCCCGCACAGCTGTTCTTTCGTTGCCATTCAATACGGTAAACATACAAAGCCGCACAGTCAGTCGGCGAAGCGGATGGAGAAGTTTAGGAGGGGAAGAAAATGATTGACACAAAGTTGATTATTGCAATCGTGGTGGGTGTCTGGGCGCTGCTCTTTGTGATTATGATGAGCATCCAGAAGAAGCGCAAAAGTAAGGCAACGGACTATCAGGCGTCAAATGCGGACAAGGCGCTCCTGCATCTCTACGGAAAGAAGTTTTCGATTGACGGTCGGGACCTCTCTCTCTTTGAGACGGTGAGCGGAGAGAATCTTGAGAAGATTGTCGCGCTTCCGGAGGGATCACACAGAATTGCGGGCGTCTATGAGAGCACGGAAGTAAACGCGCTGGGAAAGAACATCAACCTGGTGAGCGAGAAGGTAGAATTTGATGTGGAGCTCGAGAAGGGACACAGCTATTCGGCCGCGATGTATGCCTACTCCCCGGAGGAGCGCAAGGAATACTATAAGGGAGAGGTGCCGCGCGATGTGCTCAGCGTTCCGCTGACTCTGGTGAAGGGGAGCGAGAACGTGAAGGCGTATATCATCGTCTATCAGGAGAGCTGAGACGAAAAGGGAGGAGCTTTGGCAGCTCTTCCCTTTTTTTGCGGAGCCGAAACCGCAGCGTCCATAGAGCCCTGCCTTGCTTTTCAAATATGGCTATGTTACGATAATGTAGCAGAGGAAGTCTCATTTTATCGGGACTTCGTCAGAAAACGGCGCAGTGCCGGATGTACGGAAAAGTAAACGCATTGGATTCGATCACGGATGTGAAGACGGAGGAAATGCATGGAAAGCATTTTTGAGGGCTCCGGTGTTGCCCTGATAACACCGATGAATGATGACCTCACGGTCAATTACGAGAAGCTTGAAGAGCTCATTGAGGAGCAGATTGCCGAGGGAACGGACGCGCTGATTTCCTGCGGCACCACCGGCGAGGCTTCGACACTTACGCACGAGGAGCATCTCAAAGTGATTCAGAGAAGTGTTGAGATCGTAAATCACCGGATTCCGGTTGTGGCCGGCAGCGGCTCCAATTCGACGGATACCGCGGTAGAGATGTCGATTGAGGCGGAAAAGTACGGTGCGGACGGCCTCTTGCTGGTTTCTCCCTACTATAATAAGGCAACACAGAAGGGTCTGATTCACCATTATACGCAGATAGCGAATGCAGTGAAGATTCCCTGCCTGCTCTACAACATTCCGAGCAGAACCGGACTCACGATTCAGCCGGAGACGGTCGCCTATCTCGGAAAGAATGTGCCGAACATTGTCGGCATGAAGGAAGCGAGCGGCAATTTCACCAACATTTTGCGCACGCTCGAGTTTCTGGACGGCCACGAATTCGATCTCTACTCGGGCAATGACGATCAGATTATTCCGCTCATGTCGCTCGGTGCGAAGGGTGTGATTTCGGTGCTCGCTTGCGTCGCACCGCGAAAGACCCACGAGCTCTGCCGCGCCATGCTGGACGGCGATGTCCGGAAGGCAGCCGCGATGCAGATTGAGGCAGCGGAACTCATTCACCAGCTCTTCATCGAAGTGAATCCGATTCCGGTGAAGACCGCGCTGAACCTGATGGGCAAGGAAGTCGGCCCGTTGCGGCTGCCGCTCTGTGAGATGGAACCTGAGCACTTGGAGAGCCTGAAGTCTGCAATGAAGGAGTATGGGATTTTATGATTCGTATTTTACTGCACGGATGTTGCGGTCATATGGGACGGGAGGTCAGTGCCACCGCGCTCGCGGATGCGGGCACGGAGATTGTCGCCGGTGTGGACCGCACGGCGGGACCGGCCGACTATCCGGTCTATGCGGATTTTTCGAAGCTTACCAAAGAGAGCGCGGATGTGCTGATTGACTTTTCGGTCGCAGCGGCCGTGGATGCCGTGCTCGACTTTGCGGAGCGCACGGGTATGCCCGCAGTTATCTGCACGACGGGACTCAGCGAAGCGCAGCTTACGCGCATCGCGGCGTTGCAGGAGAAGGTGGCAATCCTTCGGAGCGCAAATATGTCGCTCGGCGTGAATCTTCTGATGAAACTCGCAGCCGAGGCGGCGACTGTGCTCGCGGCGAAGGGCTTTGACATTGAGATTGTCGAGAAGCACCACAGAAGAAAGGTGGATGCGCCGAGCGGAACGGCACTTGCCATCGCCGACGAGATTAACGCGGCCTGCGACGAGCGCTTTCACTATGTCTACGACCGCGAGTCGCGCCACACGGCGCGGGAGCAGGACGAAATCGGCATTTCCGCGGTGCGCGGCGGCACGATTCCGGGCGACCACGATGTGATTTACGCGGGCGATGACGAGGTGTTGACCCTGAGCCACCGCGCATACTCGCGCCGCATTTTCTCACAGGGCGCGGTCGAGGCGGCAAAGTTTCTCGCGGAACAGAAGCCGGGGCGTTATACGATGGCGGATGTGATTGCCGCAAGTTTACAGGTTTAAGAGGAAAGACGGGATGGAGAAGAGAGAGAGTATCGGCGGCACGGCCGTGACGCGGTGCTATGCGACGGATACCGAGGGCGTGACCCTCGTCGAGTGGCTGGATCAGGTCGCGGATGCGGACGGCAGAACCGAGACCGTCGCCGACAAGGGGATAGTCGCGAGCCGCATGACGGCCAGCCTGTTTCGCCATCTCGAGACCAAGGGGATACGGACAGCTTTTCTGGAAGAGATTTCGGCGCGGGAATTAAGTTTCCGCGCCGTGCATCGTTATTCCTTTGATCTCGTGGTGCGAAATTTCAGTGCGGGCAGTTTTGCGGAGAGAACCGGCGTGGCAGAGGGCAAAGCGCTCTCGCGCCCCACGGCGGAGCTCCGGAACCGGAAAGACGGCGGACAGCGGTATTTCTTAAACGGTTATGACGCGCTCGCGCTTGACCTGGTCAAAGAGGAGGACTTGCGGAAGATGACACAGCTCGCTTTCCGCATCAACGAGATTCTGATTTCCTACTTTGCGGAGCGCCGGGTGGATTTAATCGACCTCTCGCTTGCCTTCGGCAAAAACAAGGAGGAAGTGGTATTGACCGGGGCCCTGTCGCCGGACAATATGCGCCTCTGGGACCGGGATACGCACGAGCGCCTGGATGCGGACCGCTTCCGCCGGAATCTCGGCAATGTGCGAGAGGCCTATCTCGAAATTTACAAGCGCCTCGGCATCGGCTCCTTAAAGCCGGAGGAACTGCTGGGCGAGTAAGGAGGAAGCGTTTGGAAGAGACCAGAATTGCGGTGATGAGTATCATCGTGGAGGACAGAGACAGCGCGGAGCCCCTGAATCAGCTGTTGCACAGCTACGGGAGTTATATCATCGGGCGCATGGGACTGCCGTACGAAAAGAAGAATATAAGCCTCATGGCGATTGCCCTCGACGCGCCGGAGAACACGATTGCGGAGCTCGCCGGGAAGGTCGGGAATCTGCCGCATGTGAGTGTCAAAACTGCCTATGCGAAGCGCTGACGAGAGAGCCCTCGTCCTGCTCGACAAATTGGAGCGGGAGCGGGGGCTTGCTTTTTCGGAATATGCGGAATTAATCGGTGCCGAGACGGAGATACTCCGGCAGGAGGCGGCCGAGAGAGCGGTGCGGCTTCGAAAAAGGATTTACGGAGATCAGGTGTTCACGCGGGGCCTCATTGAATTTACGAGTTACTGTAAGAACGACTGTCACTACTGCGGTCTGCAGCGGAGCAACGCGGAGGCGGAGCGATATCGACTTTCGGAGGAGGATATACTGCTCTGTTGCCGCGAGGGTTACCGGCTCGGCTTTCGCACCTTCGTTTTGCAGGGCGGCGAAGACCCGTACTTTACCGATGACAGGCTGATCCGGATTGTCCGCGCAATGAAGGCGCAGCACCCGGACTGCGCGATTACGCTTTCGATTGGCGAACGAACGCACGAGAGCTATCAGCGGCTCTTCGATGCGGGCGCGGAGCGCTATCTCCTCCGCCACGAGACCGCGGATGAGGCACACTACCGGAAGCTGCATCCGGCGGAACTCTCGCTTCGCCACCGACTTGACTGCCTCGAGGACCTGAAGCGCATAGGCTATCAGGTGGGCTGCGGCTTTATGGTCGGCTCGCCCGGACAGACGGTCGAGACACTCGCGGAGGATTTCTGCTTCATTCAGGAATTCAAGCCCGCCATGTGCGGCATCGGCCCCTTTATCCCGCAGCACGCGACTGTGTTCCGGGACGAGAAGCAGGGGGATTTGCATCAGACCCTGTTTTTGCTCTCCCTGCTCCGGATATTGCAGCCGAATCTTTTATTGCCGGCCACCACGGCGCTCGGCACCATACATCCCATGGGGCGGGAGCTGGGCATACAGGCGGGGGCAAACGTCGTGATGCCTAATCTGTCTCCGGTCGAAGTCCGGAAAAAATATCTGCTCTATGACAATAAAATCTGCACCGGAGACGAGTCGGCAGCTTGCCGTTCTTGTTTAAGCCGGCGCATGGAATCCATCGGCTACCGGCTGACCGAGACACGCGGGGACGTGAAACCGCTCCCTTCGCCATCGGCGCTTGAGTAGTACCTCAATCCTATTTCAATCTGAACGGAACGGGTCCCCCGGACCGCAAGAAAGGAAACCCTTCATGGCTACATCTGCAAGCACATCTTATAACCCTGCCTCTCTCAGGGCAGAGGAGTTTATTTCCCACGAAGAAATCTTAGAGACCCTTCGCTATGCGGAGGAAAACAAACGAAACGAAGAACTGATCGATCGCATACTCGAAAAGGCGCGCCCCAAGTATGAGGGCGGGAAAGTCCGCTGTGAGGGACTCACGCACCGGGAGGCCTCGGTCTTATTGGCGTGCGATCTTCCCGAAAAAAATGCCGAGATGATGAAACGCGCAGAGGAAATCAAGCTTGCCTTTTACGGAAATCGTATTGTCCTCTTTGCGCCGCTCTACCTCTCGAACTACTGCGTGAACGGCTGCACCTACTGTCCCTATCATGCGGAAAATAAGCACATCAAGCGGAGAAAGCTGACGCAGGAAGAAGTGCGGCAGGAGGTCATTGCGCTCCAGGACATGGGGCATAAGCGCCTTGCGCTCGAGGCGGGCGAGGACCCGCTGCACAATCCGATTGACTATATCCTGGAGTGCATCCATACCATCTACGGCATTCATCATAAAAACGGCGACATCCGCCGCGTCAATGTGAATATCGCTGCGACCACGGTCGAAAACTATCGAAAACTCAGGGACGCCGGCATCGGCACCTATATTTTATTCCAGGAGACCTACCACAAAGAGAGCTATGAGGCGCTGCATCCCACCGGCCCGAAGCACGACTATCGCTACCACACCGAGGCGATGGACCGCGCGATGGAGGGTGGAATCGACGATGTGGGAATCGGCGTGCTCTTTGGACTCGACAAGTATCGCTACGAGTTTGCGGGGCTCTTGATGCACGCGGAGCATTTGGAAGCCGTGCACGGCGTGGGCCCTCACACCATCAGTGTGCCGCGCCTCAAAAAGGCGGACGATATCGATCCGAGCAAGTTCGAGAACGGCATTGACGATGAGACTTTCCTGAAGATCATTGCCTGCATCCGCATTGCGGTTCCCTATACGGGCATGATTATCTCGACCCGTGAGTCGGAGGCGGTGCGCGGCAAAGCGCTTCGGGTCGGCATCTCGCAGATTTCCGGAGGCTCCCGTACCTCGGTGGGCGGCTATGCCGAGGAAGAACGCTTGCATGACACCGAGCAGTTCGATGTCTCGGACCAGAGAACCCTGGATGAAGTTCTGCTCTGGCTTATGCGGGACGGCTTCCTGCCCTCATTCTGCACGGCCTGCTACCGGGAGGGGCGCACGGGCGACCGCTTCATGAGTCTCTTAAAGAGCGGTCAGATTCATAACTGTTGCCATCCGAATGCACTCATGACGCTCGCGGAATACCTGACCGACTATGCATCCGAGGAGACCAAGGAAACCGGCAAGGCCTTGGTGGAAGCCGAACTTACGAGCATTCCGAACGAAAGAAGCCGCGCAATCGCAGCGGAGAATATCAAAGAGATCTACGCCTCGAACCGCAGAGATTTCCGCTTCTAAGTCGCAGCGTTGCGGGAGAAAAGAGCAGGTTCTGCTGGACAAGAGAGAGAAGTCGGGATAAGATGGTAGTTCAGTAGTCATAGCTAATCTGAAACAAAGGAGGTATACGCCACGAGACAAACAAAATGGCTTGTTCTCTGCCTGATACTCGCAGCGCTGGCCTCGGCGCTCGTCACGCTTTGCATGGGGGCGGTGCGAATTCCGGTCGAAACGACCTGGGCCGTTTTACAGCGCCATCTCTTCGGGCAAAGCGGTCGCAGCATTCCGGTTTCGATGGAGCAGATTGTCTGGCAAATCCGCGTGCCGCGAATTATCCTCGGTTTTCTCGCGGGGAGCGGTCTTGCGCTCTGCGGCTGCGTGATGCAGGCGGTCGTGCAGAATCCAATGGCAGACCCTTATATTCTTGGGGTGTCGGCCGGGGCGACGCTCGGCGCAACGGGCTCTCTGTTTCTCGGTGTCGGTATTGTGTCGGGTTTCTGGGCATTTCTCGGCGCAGGTTTCGCCTGCTTTCTGGTGCTCACACTGGCCTCGGCGGACGGAAAGACCACTTCGGTTAAGTTAATCCTCGCCGGCATGATCGTGAACGCGCTGCTCACTGCCTTTTCCAATTTCATCATTGCGGTCGCGGGCAATTCCGACGGCATCATGTCGATTAAGTTCTGGACCATGGGGGCGCTGACGCGTGCTGCTTGGAAGAACATCGGGCTCATTGCCGTGATTGTTCTGCTGGCAACGCTCTTTTTTATGAGTCAGGCGAGGACTTTAGACGGCCTTTTGCTCGGGGAAGAGGCAGCTGTCACGATCGGCATCGATACCTTTCGCTGCCGCCTCGTGTATTTGCTGGTGCTCTCGCTGCTCACGGGCGCTCTGATTTCAGCCTGCGGCACGATAGGCTTTGTGGGGCTCATCATTCCGCATCTCGCGCGGGCTCTGGTCGGTACCGCACATCGAAGACTCTTGCCGATCGCGGCGCTCTCCGGGGGGCTCTTCATGCTCTGGGTCGATGCGCTTGCGCGGAGTTTACTGCCGAACACGGAGCTGCCGGTCGGCATATTCACGGCGTTAATCGGTGCTCCCTTCTTTGTCTATGTGATGGTGCGGAAACGCTACGGATTCGGAGGCAAATAAATGAGACTGGAAGCAGAAAACATCGCGGTCTCGATCGCCGGAAAATCCATTGTGAAAAACGTGACGCTCGATGTGCCGGAGCACAAGTTCTCGGCCCTCCTCGGTGCAAACGGGAGCGGCAAGACCACCTTGCTTCGCGCGATTTATAAGACCCAGAAGACGGACAGCGGCACGGTGAGGCTTGACGGCGAGGACATTGCCCGCTTTTCGGGCAAGAAAATTGCGCGCCGCATGGCGGTCATGGGGCAGTTCAATCAGATTAATTTTGACTATACGGTCATGGACATTGCGCTGATGGGGCGCTATCCGTTTCACACGCTGCTCGAGCGGGAAAAGGACAGGGATTACGAGGCGGCGCTCGAGGCGCTTTCGAAGGTCGGCATGAAAGACTACCGCGATCGGAATTTTCAGTCCCTCTCGGGCGGAGAGAAGCAGCGCGTTGTATTGGCACGCGCGCTCACACAAAACCCGAAGGTATTGATTCTGGATGAGCCGACGAATCATCTGGACATACGCTACCGAATTGAAATTCTGTCGATCATCAAAGATCTCGGCATCACGGTGCTCGCGGCGCTGCATGATCTCGGCCTTGCCGCGCAGTACTGCGACTATCTGTATCTCATGCGACAGGGCGAAATCGTGGAGAGCGGTGTGCCGGAAAAGGTGATGACACCCGAAACCATACGGCGGATTTTTGAAATTGAGGCAGCGGTGTATCCGAGCCCCATTGACGGAAAACTCATGATTCAGTATCTCTGACAACAGCGTTTGGCAACAGAAGTTTTAGCGGAGATCCCGCAGAAAGAGAAGGGCTATGAAGAAAAAGACGATGCTTTTACCGCTCGCGGCAGTCGCGGCGGCACTGATGATTACCGCTTGCGGACAAAAGGCAGCGAGCTCCGAGACGAGCGCCGCAAACGCTTCGGAGACGGAGAGCAAGGCAGGTACCGAGAACGGTGCTTCGGCAGAGAGCAGCACTGAGGCGAAAAACAGTGCGGCTGCAAAGACCGCCTATCCCCTGACGCTCAAGATTTACGACGCCGAGGGCAAGGAAGTCGAGATGAGCTATGCCCATGCGCCGGAACACGTGCTCTCGACCCAGCTCTCGATGACTGAGCTTCTGATTAAGCTCGGATTAAAAGATAAAATTGTCGCGGTCTTTGACAACGACAATGCGCTGAAGGGCGACATTGCGACCGAGATTGCCTCGTTAAAGAGTCTCGGCGACAAGAAGTCGGTCTCGAAGGAGAGTATACTGGCGCTCGAGCCGGATTTGATTCTCGGCAAGGGTCCTCTCATGTTCACCGACACGGCAATCGGCACGGTGCAGTCCTATCAGGAACTCGGCATTCCGGTCTATACCGAACTCGCAAGCGCTTCGATTGAGCAGTCGCTCAAAAACATTCCGGAGGATGTCCGCAACATCGGCAAAATCTTTGATGTGCAGGAGAAGGCGAATGCGTATGCGGACGAACTTGACAAGCGGATTGACGCGCTGCTCACCAAGGTCAGCAACCAAAAGGGAGAGCCGAAGAAGGTGCTCTTTATGGCGGGCTATACGGACGGTACCTTTGCCGGCTTCAACTCGAAGATGAGCAGCTGCATGTTAAAGACCCTGAACGCGGAAAATGTGCTCGAGAAGGGCGGCAACGGCCTCACGCTCGAAAATCTGATTTCGATGAATCCGGATGTGATTGTCTATGTGCGCTCGGATCGCTTTGCGGCGGCGGATGTGAATGCGGTCGCTTCGCTCAGCGAAAACGCGGTGGTGCAGGATGTGCCGGCAATCAAGAACAAAAAGATTATCGAGATGGACTATGACGATGTGATGGATTACGGCGCGCGCGTCATTGACTCCGCCGAGAAGCTCTATGACTTCATGTATGAGAAATAAGCGATTTACCCGAGGAAGGCGGATGGGCGGAGAGCTCATCCGCTTTTTTTCGGAAGCATACAAGAATAAAGCAGAACGAAGATAGACAGGCTTCAGAAAGCCGGAAGTCAGAGAGACAGAAATTAAGAGAGACAGAAATTAAAACAGAAAGAAATTAAGACAGACAGAAATCAGAGAGGAAGCAGCGCATGCAAGAATTCGGAGCAAGCGAAAAATTTCGCGTGAATATAGGTATTTTCGGCGCGAGAAATGCGGGCAAGTCGAGCCTCTTCAATGCGTTGAGCGCACAGAAGGCCGCGCTGGTCTCGGATACGCCCGGAACGACCACAGATCCGGTGAAAAAGACCATGGAGATTTTGCCGCTCGGGCCCGTTACCTTAATCGACACCCCGGGCATCGATGACGAAGGGGAACTCGGCAGAGAACGCGTGCGGCGCACCGAGGAGATGCAAAAGCGCTGTGACGCGGCAGTGCTCTGTCTCGCGGGAAAAAAAGAGGCGGGAGCGGCGGAGGAGCGACTCTTTTGTGCGCTCGCGGCACAGGGAATTCCGCTTTTAGCGGTCATCACCAAGGCGGAAGCGCTCACGGAGACCGAGCGCAGGGAGGCAGAGGCTTACTTCAGAGGGCTTATTACACGCTGCGGGGCCAAGGTCAAAGAAATTTATCTTTGCTCTGCCGTGAGCGGAGAAGGCATAGAGGAAGTTAAGACTGCCATCGGCATGCTTCCGCGTAAGGCGGAAAAGAAGGCGCTGCTCATGGATCTCGTTGCGCCCGGGGATACGGTTGTCCTCGTCTGTCCGCAGGATGAATCCGCGCCGCGCGGTCGCCTCATTCTGCCGCAGCAGATGGCGGTGCGGGAACTTCTCGATGGTGGAGCCTTTCCCTTTCTCTGTCAGCCGGAAGGGCTTTCCGCCTTGCTTGCGGCGCTTAGAACAGCGCCGGCTCTCATCATCACGGATTCGCAGGCCTTTGCGGAGGTTGCCGCTCTGATCCCCGACACACAGCCGCTCAGTTCCTTCAGTATGCTGCTTGCCAGACAGAGCGGTGTACTCGAAGAAGCGCTGGTCGGCGCGGAGGCCATACGGAGACTCGAGGACGGCGCTGCCGTATTAATCTCCGAGGGCTGTACCCATAAGCGCCAGTGCAAGGACATCGGCACGGTGAAGCTCCCGAAGCTGCTCGAAAAGGCCTCGGGGAAAAAGCTCCGCTTTTATTTCAGCTCGGGGCACGAGTTCCCGGACGACCTGCGCGAAAAAAACATAAGCCTGGTGGTGCACTGCGGTGCCTGTATGCTCGGGGATACGGAGCTTTTGTCGCGCTTTCAAGAAAGCCGCAACGCGGAAATACCGATTACCAATTACGGCGTGGCACTCGCCGCGATGCAGGGCATACTGCCGCGCGCGGCCGTGCCGCTGCTACAGGAAAAGCAATCCCGGGATTAAGTCGAAGGGTATTTGTGATTGCGACAAAGCGTGTAGGCAGAACAAAGCGGGGAGCAGTCGTCAACGGACAGCGGTAACAGAGATGTTTCCGTTTGTTCTCGGAGGAACGGGGAAGCACGCTTTCACGGCGTGCTTTTTGTGTGTGCGGTTCGGAGTATGTTTCCTGTATGCAGTGGGACTGGAGTTAAGCCTGTATTCGTGTTAAAATACAGAGTGTTATGGAAATTGGAGTAGTCTGCCAATCGGAACAAGAAGGAGACCGCATATGCAAAAAGAATACAATAAATACCTGAGTCCGCTTTCCGAGCGCTATGCCTCGGCGGAGATGCAGTATTTGTTTTCACCGGAGAAGAAGTTTCGCACCTGGAGAAAACTCTGGATTGCACTCGCAGAGACAGAGAGGGAACTCGGACTTCCGATTACGGAGGAGCAGATTGCGGAATTAAAGGCGCATGCCGAGGATATCAACTACGAAGTCGCAGAGGCGCGAGAACGTGAAGTGCGCCACGATGTGATGAGCCATGTCTATGCGTACGGCAAGCAGTGCCCGAGCGCAAAGGGCATCATCCACCTCGGCGCAACCAGTTGCTATGTGGGCGATAACACGGATATCATCCTCATGACGGAGGGGCTCCGCATTGTGCGCCGCGAACTCCTGAATGTCGTTGCGGAGCTCGCAACCTTCGCGGAGAAGTATAAGACCCTTCCGACCCTCGCCTTTACCCACTTCCAGCCGGCACAGCCGACCACGGTCGGCAAGCGCGCCACGCTCTGGATCAACGAGCTCCTTCTGGATCTTGAGGATCTTGACCATGTGCTCGCAAACATGAAGCTGCTCGGCTGCAAGGGCACCACGGGCACGCAGGCTTCGTTTAAAGAGCTCTTTGAGGGCGATGAAGAAAAGATTAAGAAGATCGATCCGATGATCGCGGAGAAGATGGGCTTTTCGGCCTGTGTCCCGGTCTCCGGCCAGACCTACTCGCGGAAGATCGACACCCGCGTGTTGAATGTACTCGCGGGCATTGCGCAGAGCGCGCACAAGTTCTCGAACGACATTCGCCTCCTGCAGCACTTAAAGGAGGTCGAGGAGCCGTTTGAGAAGAGCCAGATCGGTTCCTCGGCCATGGCCTACAAGCGGAACCCGATGCGCTGTGAGCGCATGGCGAGCCTTGCGAACTATGTGATGAGCGATGTGATGAACCCGATGCTTGTCGCAAGCACGCAGTGGTTCGAGCGCACGCTCGACGACTCCGCGAACAAGCGCCTCTCAATTCCGGAGGGCTTTCTCGCAATCGACGGCATCCTCCACCTGTACATGAATGTCGTGGATGGCCTCGTGGTTTACCCGAAGGTCATTGAGAAGCGTCTCATGGCGGAGCTTCCGTTCATGGCGACCGAGAATATCATGATGGACGCGGTCAAGGCGGGCGGCGACCGCCAGGAACTGCACGAGAAGATTCGCGAGCTCTCGATGATTGCCGGACAGCATGTGAAGGCAGAGGGCAGGGACAACGACCTTCTGGCGCTGATTGCCGCAGAGCCTTCGTTCCACCTGAATCTGGCGGATCTCGAGAAGACCATGCAGCCGGAGCGCTACATCGGCAGAAGTGCGGAGCAGGTCACGGATTACCTGAACGAAGTGGTGAATCCGCTGCTGAAAGAGAATCAGGATGCACTTGGCGAAAAGGCCGAGATTCAGGTCTAAGGGTCGAAAAGAGAGAGGAGTTTATCATATGTCAGTCAAAGCAATTGTCGGTGCCAACTGGGGTGATGAAGGCAAGGGAAAGATTACGGATGTGCTCGCGCAGGATGCGGACATTGTGGTGCGCTTCCAGGGCGGTGCAAACGCGGGTCATACGATTATCAACCACTACGGTAGATTTGCACTGCACCTTCTGCCGTCGGGCGTGTTCTCCGAGAATATCACCAATGTCATCGGCAACGGTGTCGCATTCCACATTCCTTCGTTCGTGAAGGAACTCGCGAGCATCGAGGAACAGGGCGTGCCGGCACCGAAGATTCTGGTCTCCGACCGCGTGCAACTTTTGATGCCCTATCACATTTTACAGGACAGCTACGAGGAGGCGAGACTCGCGGGTAAGGCCTTTGGTTCCACAAAGTCCGGCATCGCGCCGTTCTATTCGGATAAGTACGCGAAAATCGGCATTCAGGCGGCCGAGCTCTTCGACGAAGAGGCACTGCGCGAGAAGGTCGAAAACATCTGCACCATTAAGAATGCGCTCTTTGTGCACCTCTATCACCAGGAGCCGCTGAAGGCGGATGAGATTATGCAGACCCTGGCGGAGTACCGCGAGGCGATTGCTCCCTATCTCGCGGACACGGGTGCTTTCCTCACCGAGGCGCTTCGCGCAGGCAAAACGGTTCTTGTCGAGGGCCAGCTCGGCTCCCTCAAGGACCCGGATCAGGGGATTTACCCGATGGTCACGAGCTCGCACACGACGGCGGCTTTTGCGGCGGTCGGTGCGGCCTTCCCGCCCTATGAGTTAAAGGACATTGTGACGGTCACCAAGGCTTACTCGAGCTCGGTCGGCGCAGGTGAATTTGTCTCCGAAATTCTCGACGAGACCGAGGCAGAGGAACTCAGAAAGCGCGGCGGTGATAAGGGCGAGTACGGTGCGACCACCGGAAGACCGCGCCGCGTCGGCTGGTTCGATGCGGTCGCGACGCGCTACGGCTGCCGCGTTCAGGGCAGCACGGAGGTTGCGCTCACGGTGTTGGATGCACTCGGCTATCTCGACGAGATTCCGGTCTGCACGGGTTACGAGCTGGATGGTAAGATCATAGACTACTTCCCGGTCACGCCGCTCTTAAAGCGTTGCAAGCCGGTGCTCACGGTCCTGCCGGGCTGGAAGCAGGATATCCGCGGCATCACGCGCTATGAGGAGCTGCCGGAGAACTGCAGGAAGTATGTCGAGTTCATCGAGAAAGAGATCGGCGTTCCGATTACGATGGTCTCAAACGGACCGGGCAGAGAGGAACTCATTCACCGCAAGAAGTAAAAAGAAGGTTTCGACAGGGCACAGTCATTTGAGAAAAGGAGGATTTTGCCATGGATCTCGCATTGCTTCGCACCTTAGTTCCTGTTATCCTCATTGTTTTCTTTCTGATCGTCGTACTCTCCGGTTATGTCAAGGCACCGCCGGACAAGGCGTTCATCATCTCTGGGTATCGGAAGACGCCGAAGATTTTAATCGGACGGGCCGGCGTTAAAGTTCCGTTCCTCGAGCGCCTCGATGTGCTCTACCTCGGTCAGATGACGGTCGATATCAAGACCGAACAGTCGGTGCCGACGACGGACTTTATCAACGTCAATGTGGATGCGGTCGCGAAAGTGCGAATCGCGCCGGACAGTAAGGGCATTGAAAAGGCGTCTCGCAACTTCCTGAATAAGAAACCTGAGCAGATTGCGATGGACTTGCAGGACTCTCTGCAGGGTAACATGCGTGAGATCATCGGCACGCTGACCTTAAAGGACATCAACACGAACCGCGATTCCTTCTCGGATCAGGTGATGATGAAGGCGGCTGCCGATATGGAGAAACTCGGCATCGAGATTCTCTCCTGCAACATCCAGAACGTGACGGATGAGAAGGGGCTCATCAACGACCTCGGCGCGGACAACACTTCGAAGATTAAGAAGGACGCCGCGATTGCGAAGGCGCAGGCGGACCGCGATGTCGCGATTGCACAGGCCGAGGCAAACAAGGCCGCAAACGATGCGCGTGTCCAGGCGGACACCGAGATTGCGCAGAAGAACAATGAACTTGCGATACGTCAGTCGGAGTTGAAGGTCATTTCTGATACGAAGAAGGCAGAGGCGGATGCCGCTTACGAGATTCAGAAGCAGGCGCAAGAGAAGAATATCCAGATTGCGACGGTCAACGCCGCAATTGCAAAGGCAGAGCGCGACTCGGAGCTGAAGAAGCAGGAAGTCGCGGTCATGCAGCAGGCCCTCGACGCCGAAATCAACAAGAAGGCCGATGCCGAGAAGTACCGTGTGGAGCAGGCGGCTGCCGCTGAACTCGCAAAGCGCCAGAGAGAGGCGGAGGCGAGAAAGTACGAGCAGGAGCGCGAGGCAGAGGCGAGAAAGGCCGTCGCAGAGGCTGCAAAGTACGCTGCGGAGCAGGAGGCAAGCGGTATCCGCGCGAAGTACGAAGCGGAGGCAAGCGGTATTGCCCTGCGCGGTAAGGCAGAGGCAGAGGCGAGAAGAGCCGTGGGTCTTGCGGAAGCCGAGGCCATGGAAAAGAAGGCCGAGGCTTACCAGAAGTACAACAATGCCGCAATGGCGGAGATGCTGATCAAGGTGCTCCCGGACATTGCGAGTGAGATTGCGAAGCCGCTCGCGCAGATTGATAAGATTACGATCATCGGCGGCAGCGGCAGCAACGAGAACGGCGTGTCGCAGCTTGCGTCGAATGTCCCCGTTGTCATGGGCAAGCTCTTTGAGTCGATGAAGGAGACCACGGGCATCGATCTCGGCGAGATCATGCGCGCAGGTACCTATGACGCGAAGGTAAATCGGAATCTCAATGTGACCGGCCTGGAGCACGCGAGTGTGTGCGCGGAGGGCGGCAAGGAGGCGGAGGCTGCGCATCCCGCAGGCTTTGTTCCGGCCAAGGACAGCGAAAAGAAGAGCGGCGAAACGGCAGGTGCCGCGGCACCTGAGAAAAAGGCCGCAGAGAAAGAGCCGCAGCAGCGAAAACAAGATTGAGGACTTAAAGACAAAAAGGCGACAGCGCAGGCTGTCGCCTTTTTGTAGCAAGGGGAATTTCTCCGTTATTTTCCTCTTCTGTGTTTGGTGATCAGCAAAAAGCCGTAGAGGATCACGGGAATCGTGACATCCATGAAGATCAGAGCGCGGAGCAGCGGAAGACCGCTTGCGCCGCCAAAGAGCCCCACCAAGAGGGTCGATAGCAGAATGACAACCAGAAACAGCACGAGTGCGAGGCTGAAGACACGTTTCATAGGCAGCTCCTTTGATGACAGTCAGTCGGCGAGCGTTTCCCAGCGCTCATAGCAGTCGGCGAGTTCCTCTTCGGCGCTGTCTTTTCGCTTTTGAATCGCGAGGAGAGCAGCGGCGTCTCTCTGGTTTTCGGGGAGCAGGAACTCTTCTTCAATGCCGCGGAGTGTGTCCTCGAGTTCGGCGATGCGCTTCTCGCAGGCTTCCAATTCGGCGCGGCGCTTTTTCTCGGCGGCTTTCTGCGCTTTCTGGGTCTTATAGTCCTCGGCACTCGTCGGCGGCGCATCGATTTCGCGCTGCTCGGCCGCGACCGTGTTCGCGGGGAGCGCGGCGCGCTCGGCATCCGCTTTTTTCTCGAGATAGTAGTCGTAATTGCCGATGTAGTTCACAAGGCAGTGTTCGGTCAGATTCAGAATGCGAGTCGCTGTGCGGTTAATGAAATAACGGTCGTGGGATACGTAGAGCACCGTGCCCGGAAAGGCGCGGATGGCGCGCTCCAGGATTTCTTTGCTCTCCATGTCGAGATGGTTGGTCGGCTCGTCGAGGAGCAGGAAGTTTGCGTGGGAGAGCATGAGTTTTGCAAGAGACACACGGCCGCGCTCGCCGCCGGATAAATCCTTGATGCGCTTAAAGACATCGTCCCCGGTAAAGAGGAAGGCTGCGAGCATATTGCGGACCTCGGTGTTGGTCATGTCCGGCCAGGTGTCCTGAAGTTCCTCAAAGAGTGTTTTCTCGGGGTGCAGCACCTGGTGCTCCTGATCGTAGTAAGAGCAGAAGACCTTGGTCCCGAGGGTCACCGTGCCGCTGTCCGGCGGAAGCAAACCGTTGATGATTTTCAGAAGCGTGGTCTTGCCGGTGCCGTTTCCGCCCATAATGGCGACATGTTCGCCGCGCTTTAAGGAGAAATTGAGGTCAGAAAAGAGGACATTGTCGCCAAACGCTTTGCCGAGGTGCTCGACCGAGAGAACATCGTTGCCGCTGACCTCGTCCGGCGTAAAGTAGAGCGCCATGTCCTTTTTCGTTTCATACGGATTGTCGAGGCGCTCCACCTTGTCGAGCAGTTTTTCGCGGCTCTCGGCGCGCTTAATCGACTTCTCTCGGTTAAAGGCGCGGAGTTTCTGAATCACGGCCTCCTGGTGTTTGATTTCGGCCTGCTGGTTTGCATAGGCGCGGGCGGCGGCTTCGGCGAGCGCTTCTTTCTTCTCGGTGAATTGTGTGTAATTGCCGTCGTAGCTTGTCACCTTGCCGTGGTTTAAGTCAAAAATCTTATTGACGATGCGGTCCAAGAAGAAGCGGTCGTGCGAGACAATCAGAACTGCACCGGCATAGTTCATGAGATAGGTCTCGAGCCACTCGATGCTCTCGAGATCCAGGTGGTTGGTCGGCTCGTCGAGCAGAATCAAATCGGGCTCTTCGAGCAGAAGTTTGCCGAGAAACACACGGGTCTTCTGACCGCCGGAGAGCGAGGAGAGCGGCCGCGCGGCATCGGCCTCGCTGAAGCCGAGACCCCGGATAATACCGGTCACACGGCTTCTGACCGCATAGCCGTCCATCAGCTCGTAGCGGTGCTCGGCCTCGGTATAGGCGGCGAGCAGTTTTTCGAGCGCCGCGCCTTCGGCGTGCTTCATTTCTTCTTGTAATGCGGCGAGCTGAGATTCTAAGTCCAGGATGGGCTGAATGACTTTGGTCAGCTCCTCCTCGATGGTGAGCGCAGAGTCGAGCGTGTTGTCCTGGTGAAGATAGCCCATGGTAGCGCCTTTTTTCAGCGTGACATCGCCGCCGTCACGTGACAGTTCACCGGTCAGAAGATTTAAGAGCGTGCTCTTTCCGGCGCCGTTCGGACCGACAATCGCCGCCTTGTCATGTTCGTTCAGGAAAAAGGAGGCGTCGTCAATGACGGTCTCCCCCACAAAACTCTTTTTTAAATGCGCGGCATTCAGTATCATAAGCACCCCATTTTCACGCAAGCTTTACAATGAATACTCCGCTGTAGTATAGCGAAATGCCGTCGGATTGACAAGGCAGAGAAAACTCCCTATACTTTAAACTTAAGCGCCAAACGGCAACTGGGTTTTAAGACACAGGAAAGCAGGAAGTGAAGTCTTGAAAGATAAAGTATCCACGGCGGTTATTCAACGCCTACCGCGCTACTATCGTTATCTCTCGGATTTACTGGAGGAAAATGTAGAGCGCATTTCTTCAAGCGATCTCGCGGCGCGCATGCACGTCACGGCGTCACAGATACGCCAGGATTTGAATACCTTCGGCGGATTCGGACAGCAGGGTTACGGCTATCATGTGCCGCATTTGCATGCGGAGATCGGGAAGCTGCTCGGCATCGATCAGCAAAAGTATATCGTTATTGTCGGCGCCGGGAATCTCGGACAGGCACTCGCAAATTATCAGAATTTTACAAAGCGCGGATTTCAGGTCAAAGCGCTTTTTGACATCGATCCGGAAGTAATCGGCAGAACCATTCAGGGCGCGCAGGTCTTCCCGTTGGAATATCTGGAGGCATATCTCGAGAAGAATGCAATCGATATCGCGACGCTGACGCTCCCGAGAGATCGTGCAATCGAGGTCGCCAAGCGGCTGTGTCGCTGCGGTATCAAGGCAATCTGGAATTTTGCACACACGGATCTCCAGGTGGATGAGGATGTACTTGTCGAGAATGTGCACCTCTCGGAGAGTCTCATGCAGCTCTCCTACCGGATGATTGCAGCCAGACGGAAACAAAAGAAGACGGAGGAGACGGGTGATACTGGGACTGGGGTGCGATCTGATTGAGATTGCCCGCGTGGAGAAAGCGGCGCGAGAGGAGCGTTTCCTCGTGCGCACCTTTACAGAGGAGGAACGGCGGCAGTCGGGGGGAAACGTGGCTTTTCTCGCCGGCTGTTTTGCTGTCAAGGAAGCGGTCGTGAAGTGCTTCGGGACGGGGTTCCGGGGGATTGAACCGGCGGAAATCGAAGTGCTGCGCGATGCGCTCGGGAAACCCTATGTGCGGCTTTCGGGCGCTGCGGCGGCACGGTGTGCGGCGTTCGGCGGACAGACACCGCTGGTCAGCATCAGCGATACCCGGACGCACGCGATGGCAGTCGCCGTGTTCGAGCGAGAAGACGGAGGAGAAACAAAATGAGAAGGGAAGCGGACGACGCACTGGTGCTGGAGGAGAGTGATCTCTGCAGAATTCCGGCGAGACAGAGAGACTCCAACAAAGGGACTTACGGTCCCCTGCTCTGCATTGCGGGGAGCGAAGGCATGGCGGGGGCAGCGTATCTCACGGCACTCGGCGCCTACCGGAGCGGCGCGGGGCTGGTGCGCATTCTGACACCGGAGGTGAACCGCTCGGTGCTGCAGATTCAGTTGCCCGAGGCCATCGTGGAAAGTTACGATCTGGAAACAGAGGAAGTCACGGCAGAAAACCCCGGGAGACAGTTTCTCGCAGAGCGGCAGGGGAGCATCACGGTCTCCGAAGAGGAGGAACCGGCGGGACAGGCGAAAAATCAGCGTCTGCCGCTCCCGCTTGCGAGGCTTGAAGAATTGCTCGCTTCGAGTAAGGCGGTTGTGATTGGGCCGGGGCTCGGACAGACGGAGGCCGCTGTTGCCTTGGTCAAAGAGACCCTTTCCCGCTGCAAGGTTCCGCTTGTGGTCGATGCCGACGCGCTGAATCTGATTGCGCGCCGTCCGTCCCTTTTGTCCTGCCGGAAGAGCAACTGGATTTTTACGCCGCATCCCGGCGAGATGTCCCGGCTCACGGAACATGAGATACCGGAAATCCTGTGCGAGAGCCGTGCGATTGCGGCAGCCTATCGGGACCACTACGGGGTGACGGTCTGCCTGAAGACTTCGGAGAGCATCATTGCGATTGCGGAGAGTCAGAACATTTACCGGAACGAGAGCGGAACGCCGGCGCTCGCAAAGGCGGGGAGCGGCGATGTGCTGAGCGGCATCATTGCGGGCCTGCTCTGCCTCGGCATGGAGCCCGGTGCAGCGGCGGCCTACGGTTCTTACCTGCACGGGCGCGCCGGACAGGTCGCGGCGGGCAAGTTCTCGCTGCACGGTATTCTCGCGCGGGACATTGCCGATGCGGTTCCGACGGTGATGCGGTCCGCGCAGACCATTGAACCGGAAGATATGGGAGAGGAGTGAACGGAAGTGCAGCAGGAAGAGAGAGAAAAGCGCCGCGTCTATGCCAAAATCAGCAAAGCGGCGCTCTGTCACAACATGGAGGCCATGCAGGCTTCTCTGCCTGCAGGCGTCAAAATGGCCGGTGTCGTGAAGGCCGACGGCTACGGGCACGGCGCGGCTTCCGTCTGTGAGGTGATTGCGCCCTATGTCGCGTTTTACTGTGTTGCGGCGGCAGAGGAGGCCTTGGAGCTGCGGAAAAAGGGAATCGAAAAGCCGATTCTGATTCTCGGCCCCGTGCCGGGCGACGATTATGCGGCGCTGATTCGCGCCGGAATCCGTCCGTCGATCTTTACCGAAGAACAGGCTGCGGCGCTCTCGGCCGCAGCGGTTGCGCTCGGTATCCGGGCGCCGTTTCACCTCGCTGTCGACACGGGCATGAACCGCATCGGGCTCAGAGCGGACGAGACAGGGGTTGCGCTCGCCGAGAAGATTGCGGCCTATCCGATGCTCGACTTTGAGGGGATGTTCACACATTTTTACCGCGCGGATGAGTGGAATCTCGAGACCACGGAGCGCCAGACGGCGCGCTTCCGGAACTTTAAGACAGCGCTCGCCGCAAAGGGCTTAACCGCTCGGATTTGCCATGTCGCGAATTCCGCAGGCATTCTGAACCTGCACGGGACGGACTTTGACATGGTGCGGGCCGGCATCGCGCTCTACGGCATCTATCCCGCGGAGGAAATGGCGCACACGGTGCGCCTTGAACCGGCGCTTTCGCTGCACAGCACGGTGACCTATGTGAAAGAAGTGCCTGCCGGAGAGGCAATCAGCTACGGCGGCACCTATGTCGCGGCGTCCGCGAGATGGGTGGCGACGGTTCCGGTCGGTTACGGCGACGGCTACCCGCGTTCGCTCAGCAACAAGGGCGAAGTTTTGATTCACGGCAAGCGCTGTCGCATTCTGGGGCGGGTCTGCATGGATCAGCTTATGGTCGATGTGAGCGAGGTGAGAGAGGCAGCGCCGGGATCGCCGGTTACCTTGCTCGGCGCAGACGGGAACGAGTGCATCACGCTCGAAGAACTGGCGGAGAAATCCGGGCGTTTTCCCTATGAGTTTATGTGTTGTCTGAACCGAAGAGTGCCCCGCATATATTGCTGAAGCGGAGAGAGGAGTTTTTTTGGACAGTTTACTGCCGAGTCTGATCGGCTTTTTGCTGGCACTGTTGCTTTGTAATGCGGGCTTTTCGTTTGGCGCGGCCCTGCAGAATCTGAGTGAGAAGGAACTCGCGGCGGCCCTCGAGGAGGGCGATAAGCGCGCCGGGGAGCTGCTCCGGCAGAAAGAGCGCCCGGGCAGGTTTGTGCGCAGTCTTCAGCTGCTCACGGTGCTCCTCGGCTTTCTGGTCGGAGGTCTTTGTCTCCTTCCGCTCACCGCACTGCTCGCGAAGGCGGCTTTTTGGCACGGCCTGTCCGCGGCGCGGGTTGTGTCGGCTGTGCTGGTCTACGGGCTTGCTACCATACTCTTTGCGGCCTTCGGCACAGTGCTGCCGAAGCGGCTCGCCGAGCGAGATCCGGAAAAGACAGCGAGAAGAGCACTCAGGCTGGTGCACATCTTTATGGCAGTGCTCTTCGTCCCGGAGTGGATTGTGCGAAATCTGGTAAATGTGGTGCTGAGGCTATGCGGCATTAATCCCGAGAAGAACGGAGAAAATGTCACGGAAGAGGACATCATGTCCATGGTCAACGAAGGCCATGAGCAGGGCGTCGTCGAGTCGGATGAGGCCAAGATGATCACCAACATCTTTCGCCTGAACGATAAGACGGCCGAAGATATTATGACACAGCGGAAGCGTGTCATTGCGCTGGACGCCGAGATGAAGCTTTCGGATGCGGTCGCTTTTCTGTTGCAGGAAAATGTCCACTCGCGCTTCCCGGTCTACAGGGAAGACATTGACCACATCATCGGCATCCTGCATCTGCGCGACGCCATCAGCTTTGCACAGACACCTTCGCGCCGCGACAAAAAGCTTTCGGAGCTTCCGGGGCTGCTTCGTGACGCTCACTTTGTGCCGGACACGCGCGCGGTCGATGTGCTGTTTCGCGAGATGCAATACCGGAAACTGCAGATGGTGATTGTCGTCGATGAGTACGGCCAGACGGACGGCGTGGTCAGTATGGAGGACATTCTCGAGGAGATTGTCGGCAACATTGCGGACGAGTACGACCGCGACGAAGAGGAAATCCGCGCGTTGCCGGACGGCAGCTGGATTATGCACGGCTTCACGCGTCTTTCGGACGCCGAGGAGGCGAGCGGTATTCCGTTTACCAAGGAGGAGCTTGAGGACTTCGACACGCTGAATGGTTTCCTGATTGCGAAGCTCGACCATTTCCCGGAGGACAATGAGAGAGCCAGCATACAGGCGCACGGTTACCTGTTCCAGATCCTGAAGGCGGAAAATAGGATGATTAAGACAGTCAAAGTCGAGTGGCAGGAGGACTAAACCTTACAATTTTCAGTCGGCTTTGCATTCCGGCGCGGAATCTCTTTACAGAAATTTAA
Organism: Stomatobaculum sp.; assembly: GCF_057248925.1. Classification (NCBI taxonomy): domain Bacteria; kingdom Bacillati; phylum Bacillota; class Clostridia; order Lachnospirales; family Lachnospiraceae; genus Stomatobaculum; species Stomatobaculum sp. Next base: position 37,438 of record NZ_DBHIHF010000010.1, on the reverse strand, counting down.
GTTGTCGCTATGATAGAGACAAGAAAGTCCGACAGTAAAGGGGGAAGCAGGCATGAAGATTGCGAAGTTGGTTGTGGCGTCGGTGGCGCTCACACTTGCGCTCGGTTTTACATCATTTGCGGGCACCTGGAGACAGGGCGAGAGCCGCCCGGATGCCTGGTGGTATGACTACGGTGACGGACAGTATCCGTCGAACACCTGGGTCTGGCTGGATGGCAACAAAGACGGCATTGCGGAGTGCTACTACTTCGACAAGGACGGCTGGCTGCTCACGGACACCACGACGCCGGACGGTTACCAGGTCAATGCGGACGGTCAGTGGATTACCTACGGTCAGATTCGCCGCGTCTATTCGACGGCAGCGACGAGAGAGGCTGTGCGCACGGCAAACGACAAGACCTACCGTCCGAGAGAAGCTGCCCGCAACCACGGCAAGGACGGCAGCTTTGACGAGGATACAGGCAAGCGCGTCGGCGGACCGGAGTCTCCGTTCACGCAGCAGACTTTTTGATTCGGAACAGAGTGTGAAAGCGCGCGTCGGTTGACGCGCGTTTTTTCGCGTGTTAGTATGGGACGGAAACGACGGCAAAGCGCCGCACAGAAGATTAAGACAAAGGAGTTTTTGGCATGTCAGGACATTCCAAGTTTGCGAATATCAAGCACAAAAAAGAGAAAAACGACGCCGCAAAGGGCAAGATTTTCACCGTGATCGGCAGAGAGATTGCTGTCGCAGTCAAAGAGGGCGGTCCCGATCCCGCCAACAACTCGAAGCTCCGGGACGTCATCGCGAAGGCGAAGGCAAACAATGTCCCGAACGATACGATCAACAACGGTATCAAGAAGGCAGCGGGCGGTCTGGACAGCGTGAACTACGAGCAGAATGTCTACGAGGGCTACGGCCCGTCCGGTGTCGCAATTATCGTTGAGACCCTGACGGACAACAAGAACCGCACGGCGGCAAATGTGCGCGCGGCGTTCTCGAAGGGCGGCGGCAATGTCGGTACGCCGGGCTGCGTCTCCTTCATGTTTGACCGCAAGGGTCAGATTATCATTGACAAGGAAGAGTGCGACATGGATGCGGATGAGCTCATGATGTTCGCGCTCGATGCGGGCGCGGAGGATTTTGCGGACAATGAGGACAGCTACGAGGTGCTCACGGATCCGGAGCAGTTCTCGGCGGTGCGCGAGGCGTTCGAGCAGAAGGGCATTCCGATGCTCGAGGCGGATGTCAAGATGATTCCGCAGAATTGGGTCAGCTTAAAGAGCGAAGAGGATCAGAAGAAGATGCAGCGCATTCTGGATCTGCTCGACGAGGACGATGATGTCCAGGCCGTGTTCCACAGCTGGGATGAGGAATAAGACAGTTTGCGTTTCAGAAGGGGGAGAGGAGGAAAAGAACCTCTCCCCCTTTGTCATGGTGAAGGAAGGAAGGGTTGTTTGGGAGAATTTTTAAACGCAGTGTCGGCGGTGTTTGTGATTTTCAGTCTGATGGCCGTGGGAATTTTGCTCGGAAAGCTTAAGTTTATGACGGCGACTGAGAAAAAGTTCGTGAGCCGCTATGTCATCAACATTGCGGTGCCGCTGAATACGATTGTCGGCATCCAGAAGAATCTGAAGCGCTCGGATATGCTCGAGATGGGGCAGCTCCTGCTGGTGCCGCTGATCACGATACTGATTTGTCTCGCGGTCTCGATTCTGGTCGCAAAGATGCTGAAACTGCCGAAGCGGCGGAGCGGCGTCTTTGTGGCGCTCGCGTTTCTCTCAAACACGCTTTTCATCGGTCTTCCCATGGCGCAGGAACTGTTCGGCGATGTCAGTCTGCCCTATGTGATGATTTACTACATGTGCTCGACGGTCTTCACCCAGACGGTTGCGTTGATGCTGGTGGAGCGCTCGGGCGAGGTCGCGGAACAGACGGGAAAGAAACAGAATCTGCTGGTTTCGCTGGTTACGAAGCCGCCGATTCTCGGTATCATTGCGGCCTATGTGCTGCTATTCCTGGACATCCGCCTGCCGCGTATCGCGATGAGTTTCATGAACTATGTGAGTGCGACCGTGACGCCGCTCGCGCTGTTTTACTGCGGCTTTGTGATTTACGAGCTCGGGAAAAAGAGCTTGCGTTTAGAGCGCGGCATACCGGCCATGCTGGTGCTCCGCTTACTCTTTGCGCCGCTGGTCTCGATTCTCGTGACCCGGGTACTCGGCGTGACGGGGCTTCCGCAGAAAGTCTTCTTGATTGAGGCGGCATTGCCCTCGGTCTCGCAGATTACGGTCATGGCGGGCGCTTACGGTGCGGACGAGCAGTACGCGGCCGTCGGCTCGGTACTGTCGACCATCGGCATCTTTATCACGGTGCCGATTCTGATGGTTTTGTTCTGACGAAGCGAGCAAGTTGTTTTCGGCAGTGCAAAATAGAAAGGCGTTAGGATGAAAGCTGAATTTTGGAGTTTGCAGGCAGACGAAGTGCTCGCGGGACTCTCGACCGCTGCGTCGGGACTCTCGTCGGCGGAAGCGGAAAAACGGCTCGGGACCGACGGCAAAAACCGCCTGACCAAGGGGAACGGCGACAGTGCGTTCCGGGTATTCCTCAGGCAGTTTGAGAGCCCGGTCACGCTGCTCCTGCTCTTTGCAACCGCGATTTCGTTTTTGATGCAGGATACGACGGACGCCCTGATCATCTTTGCGATTGTGCTGTTTTCGGCGGTGCTCAGCTTTTTCCAGGAGTACCGCGCGGGCGTCGCGGTCGAAGAACTCCTCAAAGTGGTCGGCGACAAGGTGACCGTGTGTCGGGACGGCAGAGAACAGGAAATCTCTGCAGAGAATCTCGTCCGCGGCGATGTGATAGTGCTCCGGGTCGGTGACCTTGTTCCGGCGGACTGCTATCTCCTGTCGGCGAGCAGTCTCACGGCAAATGAGAGCGCTCTGACCGGCGAGACTTTTCCGGCGGAGAAGCGCGCCGGTGCGCTCGACGCCGGGACTGTGCTCGCGAAGCGCAGCAACTGCCTCTACATGGGGACAGGCATTAAGACCGGTTCGGGGCGGGCGGTCGTCGTGCACACGGCGCCGGAGAGCGAGTTCGGAAAGATTTCAAAGAGCGTGCAGGGAAAAGAAGCACCGACCGACTTTGAACGCGGCGTGCAGAAATTCGGCGCGTTTCTGATTCGCATCACGGCGGTGATGCTCGCAGGTATTTTCTTCTTCAATGTCCTGATGAAGAAGCCGGTTTTTGACTCCTTTATGTTCGCGCTGGCCCTCTCGGTCGGCTTGACGCCGCAGCTTTTGCCGGCGATTATCAGCATTAACCTCGCAAAAGGCGCAAAGCGGATGGCAGAGCAGAAGGTCATTGTCCGGAAGCTCAACGCAATCGAGAACTTCGGCAGCATGGATGTCCTCTGCTCCGACAAGACGGGCACGATTACGCGGGGCGAGGCTGCGCTCTCCGGCGCGGTCACGGCGGGTGAGGGTTTGCAGGATGAAATTTCGGAGGGAACGGCGTTGCCGGAGATGCTCGCGGTTGCCAGAGAGCGCCTGTTGCTCGCGGCATATTTAAATGCGAAATTGCAGGAGGGCTACCGGAATCCGCTCGACGACGCGCTGACCAGCCGGGAGCGCCCCATTGACGGCTACCGGAAAGTCGCGGAAATTCCCTACAGTTTTGAGAGCCGCTGCCTGACTGTCACGGCAGACACGCCGGAAAACTCGCTGTTTCACGGTGCGCGCGTCATGATTACGAAGGGTGCGCTCGAGGAGATTCTCGCGCGTTCGGTATCAGTCGTGAATGTCGAAGGGCAGGAAGTCCCGCTCGATGAGATGAAGAATGACATCGAGACCCAGTATGCGCATTATGCGGGGCTCGGTTACCGCGCAATCGGTGTCGCGACCCGCACGCTCTCCGCGGACGAAGATGCCGTGGCAGCCAAGGATCAGGGACTCATATTTCAGGGCATGCTGCTCTTTCTCGATCCCTTGAAGGACAATGTGCAAAATACGGTGGCGGCCATCCGGCGCGAGGGCGTGAGCCTCAAAATCATCACGGGTGACAATGCGCTGATTGCGGCAAACATTGCGGGACAGCTCGACATGGATGTGAAACACATTATGACGGGCGGCGAAATCGCTTCTCTCTCGAAGGAGGAATTAAAGGCGCGGGTCCGCGAGGCCGAACTCTTTGCGGAGGTGGATCCCGGGCAGAAGGAGGCCATTATCCTTGCGCTGAAGGACGCCGGTGCGGTCGTCGGCTATATGGGTGACGGCATCAACGATGCGCCGGCTCTGCACGCGGCGGATGTCGGCATCTCGGTGGAGAGCGCGAGCGACATCGCAAAGAGCGCGGCCTCGATTGTGCTGCTCGAACAGGATCTCGGCGTGTTGCTCGCCGGCATCCGCGAGGGCAGAAAGACCTTCGCGAACACCCTGAAATACATCTTTATGACGACGAGCGCAAACTTCGGCAATATGTTCAGCATGGCGGGCATCTCGCTGATTCTGCCCTTCCTGCCGCTTTTGCCGAAGCAGATTCTCAGCACGAACGTGCTGACCGATATGCCCGAGGTGCAGATTGCGGACGATGTCGTGGATGCCGAGTGGGTCAGCCACCCGATACGCTGGGACTTCCGCATGATACGCCGCTTTATGCTGCTCTTCGGCCTCATCAGTTCTTCGTTTGACTATCTGACCTTCTATGTACTGCTTCGCGTTTTCCACGCGGACGCAGGGCTTTTCCGGAGCGGCTGGTTTGTCGAGTCTGTCGTCTCGGCGGCGCTCGTGGTTCTGGTGATCCGGACGGCGAAGCCTTTCTTCAAGAGCCGTGTAGGCAAAGGACTCTGCTTTGCGACCATTCTCTCGATTCTCGCGGCGATTGCCCTGCCCTACACGCCGCTCGGCGCACTGCTCGGGCTCGTGCCGCTGCCGGGTTCTCTGCTCGCGGCACTGGGACTGGTTGTGGTATGCTATATGGTGACAGCCGAGATTGCAAAGCACTGGTTTTATCGGAACGGAAACGGCATCTAAGCGAATAATAAGCAGGAGGACACGACCATGAAGCACCATCTTGTCATCACGATTGAGCGGGAGTACGGGAGCGGCGGACGTCTGCTCGGCAAGGTACTTTCGGAGGAACTCGGCATTCCCTACTACGACGACGAAATTATCCGCGCGGCATCCGAACATGCGGCGGTCGGTGAGAAGTATTTTCGCCTCTACGACGAAAAGCCCGGGAAGCGTCTCTTCGGACAGGCGCGGGATGTGGTCGGAAAGCCGCGCCTCGCGGGCAATATCACCCACCCCGACAATCTGTTCCGCTTTGAGGCGGAGACCATACGCGAGATGGCGGACAAGGGATCCTGTATCTTCATCGGCCGGAGTGCGGACTTTGTGCTCGATGCGACGGAGTTCGGGGACTTTGTGAGTCTTTTTGTTTACTGTGATATGGCAAATAAGATGCGGCGCGTCATGGAGGTGGACGGTGTGGACGCCAACGAGGCGATGGCGCGTATCCAGAAGATCAATCGTCAGCGCCGGGAGTACTGCCGCTACTTCACAGGTAACACCTGGGGCGATCCGATGCTCTACGATTTACCGCTCAACACGACCCATCTCACGATTCCGGAGACGACGGAGCTGGTGAAGACCTATCTCAGACTGCGGGGACTCCTTGAGGCCTAACGCCAATTCACAGTTTTTTTACAGACAGGACAAGTGCGTCAAGGTATAATATAGGCGCTTTCGTCTGGAGGGAAGCGCTATGAACAATGATCCGAGAAAGAATCTGGGCGGTGGACTGACGCCGCAAAAGCGAAGAAGACGGCGCGCGGCGACCACCGCGCAAAAGACAGCGGCGGGTCTCGGCGCTGTTCTTTTGGTCTTCGGAACCGTCTTTTTTGTGCAGGGGAGATCGGGCAAAGGTGCCCGGAACAGAAGTACCGCGCAGAATGCGGCGCGCGCGTCGACGGCAGCCGTCGAGAGCATTGAGGCGACGCTCTCGCCGGAAGAGTCGCGCGCCGCAGAACTGGAGGCCAATGCGCGCACCGTTGTGGACGGCTATCATAATCTGGGCATCGTCAATGTCGAGGGCTACCTCAACATGCACAAAGAGGGATCTCAGAACAGTGAGATCAACGGAAAGCTCTACGGCGGCTCTGCCTGCGAGATTCTCGATAAGACGGCGGACGGCTGGTATCATATCTCCTCGGGCGGTTTTGAGGGCTATGTGCACAGCGACTATGTGAAGACCGGAGAAGAGGCAAAGACTCTCGCGCTGCAAAATGTGAAGCGGCGCGCGATTGTGAAAGCCGACAAGCTGAACATACGCTCCGCGCCGAGTAAGGACGCGGACAGCGTCGGAACGGCGTTGCAGAACGAGCGCTATGAGGTGCTCGGCGAGGAGAACGGTTTCGTGAAGACGCGCTCCGGCTACATCAGCGCGGACTATGTGGAAATTCGGGACTGTCTGAACGAGGCCAGGAAGCAGGATCTCCGCGCAATGGTTCTCAATATGTATGACAATCTCGGTGTCTCCGAGGTGACGGGTTACTTAAATATCCGCGAGGAACCGAAGGAAGACGGCAAGATTATCGGCAAGCTTACCTCGAAGGCGGGCTGCGATGTCCTTGAGAACGCAAACGGCTGGATGAAAATCAAGTCCGGCGGCATCACCGGCTATGTCAAGGCAGAGTACATCGCAACCGGCGAGCAGGCCAAGGAAGAGGCGATGAAGAGCGCCTCGCTGATGGCGATTGTGAACACGGATGTTCTGAATGCGCGCTCCGAGCCGAAGGAGGACAGTGCCATCTGGACGCAGATCAACAACAGCGAGCGCTATCCGGTTGTGGAACAGCTGGACGGCTGGGTCAAGCTGGAACTCGAGGAGGGCGACGATGTCTTCGTGAAGAGCGAATACGTCGATGTGCGCTATGCGCTGAATGAGGCGATTCATTTCAGCCCGCAGGAAGAGGCGGAGCACGCGTCGCTCTCGAGACGGCAACAGATTGTGAACTTTGCGCTCCAGTATCTCGGCAACCCCTATGTCTGGGGCGGCACGAGCCTCGAGCACGGCTGCGATTGTTCAGGCTTTACGATGAAGGTCATGGAACACTACGGGGTCTCGCTCCCGCATTACTCGGGCTCCCAGGCGCAGATGGGCAAGAAGGTTACGCAGGACGAGATGCGGCCGGGCGATCTGATCTTTTACTCGAACTCGCGCGGCACGATTAACCATGTCGGCATTTACATCGGCAACGGTCAGATTGTCAACGCGGCGAGCCGTCGCTCCGGCATCAAGATTTCAACCTGGAACTACCGTACCCCGCGCGCCATTCGGAACGTGCTCGGCGACTAAGGGAAACAGGCAGGCAAGTGACAGGACAAACGTGTGTCAGAAAGGCAGCCGCGAAAAGCGGCTGAAAGGGTATTCGGTATGAAAGAGCAGCGTGTCGAGCGGATTCTGAAAGCACTGGAGGAGCAGGGACTTTCCCAGATGTTAATTGTAGATCCGCTGTCGATTTACTATCTGACGGAGTATTCAAACGATCCGTACGAGCGTTTCTTCGGACTTCTGCTTCGGAAGGACGGACAGCATGTCCTCTTCCTCAACAAGCTTTTCTATGCGCCCGAGAACAGCGGCGTTCAGGAAGTCTGGTTCTCCGATACCGATCCGGTCGCAGAGGTGGTTGCACCGTATCTCATGCGGGATGCTGTCCTCGGCGTAGACAAGGAGCTCACGGCGCGCTTCCTGCTGCCGCTCATGGAGAAAAAGGCGGCGGCCGGCTTTGTGAACAGCTCGCTCGCAGTCGATAAGACTCGCGGCGTGAAGGACGCGGAGGAGCAGGAGAAGATGCGCCGCGCCTCGGCCGTCAACGACGCAGCTATGGCAAAATTCCGCTCTCTCGTGCACGAGGGCGTGACCGAGCGGGAGATTGCGGATCAGATGTTGCAGATTTATCAGAACCTCGGCGCCGAGGGCTTTTCCTTTACGCCGCTTGTCGCTTTCGGGGGCAATGCCGCCGACCCGCACCACGAGCCGGATGACACGGTGTTGAAGGAGGGCGATTGCGTGCTCTTTGATGTGGGCTGTGTGAAGGATCACTATTGCTCGGACATGACCCGCACCTTTTATTATAAGAGCGTGAGTGAGCACTGCCGCGAGGTCTATGAGATCACGCGCGCGGCGAACGAGGCTGCGGTCGCGATGATTCGCCCCGGCGTGAGACTTTGCGACATCGACAAGGCAGCGCGCGACCTGATTACGGAAAAGGGCTACGGTCCGCAGTTTAACCATCGCCTCGGGCACTTCATCGGTTTAAAGGATCACGAGTTCGGCGATGTCTCCTCGGCCTTCGACTGGAAGGTGGAGCCCGGCATGATTTTCTCGATTGAGCCGGGCATCTATCTGGTCGGAGACACGGGGGTCCGCGTCGAAGACCTCGTGATGGTCACCGAGGACGGCGTGGAGCCCTTGAACCACTATTCACATGAGCTGGATGTGATCGACGAAAGACAGCAGTAACATGAATCCGGCCACCCGGCAAAAGGGGTGCGCCGGATTTTTTTGGCAAAAGCAGTCGCAGGGAGGCTGTGCTATGATAGTATCTGAATGAGATAGGTTCAAATCGCAGCAAAGACTGAGAGGAGACGCAGACATGGAACCCAAACCTTTTTTAAAGCCTTACCTCAAGCTGCATCTTAAGAGCGGGGCGAAGATTGTCATAGAACTTTGGCCGGAAGTTGCGCCGAATGCGGTCAACAGTCTGATTGATGTGGCCTCTCACGGCTGGATGGACCACCATGCGATTCAGCGCATTGCGCCGGGCAAGTGGGTGGACTTGAGCTACAATGCATACGGACACGAGGAGTGCCGCTATCTGATTCCGGACGAGTATCAACTTCACCCGGAAATTGAGCCCCTGACCCCGCGCCCCGGCGTTATCTGCATGGGAGGCTACGATGAAGCGGGACTTGCGAGTTCGGAAATATTCTTCCCGCTCAAAGAGTTTCCGGAGTTTCGCGGCATATATCCGGTGCTCGGCGAAGTAATCGAGGGGATGGATGAAATCCTTCGGATTTCGGAGCTTCCGACCAGGGAGATTAACTACCCGGGCAGCAATAAGAAGATTCTGGAGCCCGCCGAGCCCCAAATTATCGAGCGGGCAGAGATCGAACTCTTCGGCGTAAGCTACCCCGAGCCCTTGCGAATGGAGAAGCAGGAACTGCCGCCTTGCTGGCGCTGAAGTGAATGCAGAGGAGAAGGGTGGGGCATGCCTGCACCGCAGCCTCATGTTGAAGAAGATGCAATGAAATATTGTGTTGTAAAACACACAAAAAATCCCTGAAGTGCTTGTATGCGCAAGTACTTCAGGGATTTCTTGTTCCTTTCATTCGACAAACAGTCGAAACGTTTGCATCATAGGAGAGTTATAGGACAAAGCTTCTTATTCTCCTTTATAGCATGTTCCCAAGATTCGCGTTTCGCATCTTGGGAAACCGGATTGCCATAGTAGTACCCTTGTCGCTGCTTTCCTCAATCCAAATCTCTGCGCCGTGGAGCGAGACAATCTCCCTAACGAGGGCAAGGCCGAGCCCCGCGCCGCCGTACTGACGGCTCCGCGATTTGTCCACGCGGAAAAAAGGCTGAAAAATGCTCTCGCAAAACTGCGCCGGTATCCCTGTGCCGCTGTCTGATACGCGAATTTCGATTCCGTTTTCGCCCTCGGTGACCGAGAGCTTTACCCAGCCGTTCGGGCGGTTATAGCGGATTGCATTTTCGCTGAGGTTAAAGAGCAGGCGGTAAATCAGGGTGTCACTGCCGATCAGCATGGCATTCCCTTCGTAGTTTAGTTCAATGTTCTGTTGTTCGGCGAGCGGCGTGAGATCGGTGCAAAGTTCCTCCATCAGGGGTTCCAGTTCTATCCTGTCCGCACAGGGAACGGAGCGGAGCTCACTCAGTTCCAGGAGAGTCTTACTCATTTCCGCCATGCGCTCGGTCTGTTCCGCGAGGAGGCAGAGGAACTCCTTGGTTTCATCATCCGCGTTCGGGTGCTCGGCAGAAAAGAGTTCAAGTTTTGCCTGCATGAGGGCGAGCGGTGTTCTGAGTTCGTGGGCCGCATTGCCGGTGAACTGTTTCTGGGCGTGAAATCCTTCATCGAGGCGGTCCAGCATACGGTTAAAGGCATCGCGGGAGCGGCGAAACTCCGGCAGGACTTCGGCGGGTAACTTCATCTCGCTGAGGTTGTTCGGCTCAATTTCCTCGAGGCGGTTGGCAAAGCGATGCAAAGGACGCAGCGCCTGTCCGCTCACAAAATAGGCGAGCGCCGCACTTAAGAGCGTCACTGCGGCGGTGATGAGCCAGTTGCTCGCGGTAAAGGCGGCCTGCGCACCGTCGATCACGATGACCAGATCGGAGTTCGGTGCGAGCGTTGCCGTATCCGGGAAATCAGAGGTATTTTGTGCCGCATCGTTTCCCGAAACCGTTTCGCTGTAAGCGGAGATCGAAGTGCCGATGCGTTCCATATAGTGCCTGCCGGAGTAGCCGAGTAAGAGGCTCATGCTGATGCAGGCTGTGGCAATGAGCAGCGCTGTCATCAGTGTGATGCGCCACTGCAAAGAGAGACGTTTCATTCTGCGGCCTCCGTGAGCACGTAGCCCTCGCCGATGCGGTTTACGATCGGGTCGTAACCGAGCGCAGCGCGCAGTTTTTTGCGGAGAGTGGAGATGTGGACGCGAATCGAGTTACTGAAGCGGTCCGCATTGCTGTCCCAGACATGGTCCAGTAATTCCTCCTGACTGACCGGACGTCCCCGGTGGAGTAAGAGATATTCTAGGATACCGAGTTCTTTCTTGGTGAGTGCAATCGGTGAATCGGCGACACGCACGCTTCGCGTCTTACTGTCAAAAGAGAGTTTTCCGCAGGAGAGCAGAACCTCATGCTGCGTGAACTGTCTCAGGGTCAAACTTCGGATTCTGGCCTCGAGCTCGGCGAGGTGAAAGGGCTTTGCAAGGTAGTCGTTCGCGCCGGCATCGAGCCCGGCAACCTTGTCCGTGACTTCACTCCGCGCCGAGAGAATCAGGACGCGCGTCTCGCGGTCGTACTTGCGGAGCGTTCTGAGTACAGTCATGCCGTCCGCGCCCGGTAAGTTTAGGTCGAGGACAATGAGATCGAAACGTTCGCTTTCCAGCAGTTCTAAAGCTACGTTGCCGTCAAAACAAAAATCCACGCTGTAGGCGAGGCGGCGAAGACTTTGGACTATGGTCTCACAGAGCGCGCGCTCATCCTCAACGACTAAGATATGCATAAGAAATCCTCCTTCCGCATTGCTGGCTTCAAATTCAAGGATACGGATTCGATAGAAGTCTTCTTAAGTTGTATCACAAGCCGACATAAAATCCGCGTTAAGTTTTCTCTTAACAAAGATTTTACACGCCTTGCACTACAATGGATACAAACGAAAGGAGGAATTGCGGTGAAGTTCTCAAAGAAAACAGCTTTGCAAGTGGTTTTACTGGTATCTTCGGTCGCAATGATTGGCTTCGGTGCCTGGCGCGGGGAGGCAGATACCGTGCTGAGCAAGGCGATACGTCTCTGTCTGGAGTGTGTCGGCATTGGATAGAAAATGGATACAGGCTGCGGCCGCCTTGCTCACCAACATACATCTGCCGAATTTTTTAAAGGGGAGCATCTACCGGGGGAAGGGAAAACTGGCCTGCGCGCCCGGGCTCAACTGCTATTCCTGTCCCGCGGCCTCGGGTTCCTGTCCGATCGGTGCGTTTCAGGCGGTTGTCGGAAGTTCCAAGTTCAGCTTTTCCTACTATGTGACAGGCATACTGATCTTTTTCGGCGTTCTTCTCGGGCGCTTTGTCTGCGGCTTTCTCTGCCCCTTCGGCTGGTTCCAGGAGCTGCTTCACAAGTTGCCGGGGAAAAAGCTGTCGACCAAAAACCTACGCCCTTTGACCTTCATCAAATACGCGGTACTGCTTTTCATGGTGGTGCTTCTCCCCGCGTTCGTTGTCAACGATCTCGGCATGGGAGAACCCTTTTTCTGCAAGTACCTCTGCCCGCAGGGCGTCTTAGAAGGCGCGATACCGCTCTCCGTCGTGAACTCGGGGATACGCGCGGCACTCGGCAAACTCTTTGCCTGGAAGCTCGGCATTTTGCTTAGCTTTATCCTGCTGAGTGTCTTCATCTACCGCCCCTTCTGCAAGTGGATATGCCCGCTCGGCGCTTTCTATGCCTTACTGAACAAGGTCTCGCTGGTCGGCATGCGGGTGGATGAGAGCCGCTGCATTTCCTGCGGGAGATGTGCGCGGGCCTGCAAGATGGATGTCGATGTGACCAAGACGCCGGACCACAGCGAATGCATACGCTGCGGCATGTGTGTGGAAGCCTGCCCGACCAAGGCCGTGCATTTTCGCTGCGGCTTCGGCGCCGGAAAAACGATAGAAAACAAAAAGATAAAACGCAATCGGGAGGAAGCAAAATGAAGAAAGCAAAACTGTTGACCGGAATCGCTCTTGCACTGACCATGGGGAGTCTGGTTGCCTGCGGCGGAAAGGAAACACAGGCGGCCAAAACAAGTGAAGCCGGAACAAGCGCGGTTGTCTCGGCAAGCGGCAGTCTTGACGGCACGGCGAGCACGGATCTCGACACGCTCTTAAACCTGGAGGTCGATAACACCGAGACAGCCATGGCGCTGCACCAAAAGCTCACGGAGGCAGAGACCGCCGTACTCACGGAGAATCAGGCGCTCTGGGAAAAGGTATTTCTCGCGGCGGATAAGGGCTCGGCGATGATTGAGGACGGCAGCAACTACGGGGATTTTCTCTTAAAGACCATTGAGGACGCAAAAGGGCAGTTTAGCGAAGAGGAACTCAAAACGCTTCGCGAAGGTGCGGAGAAGATTCAAAAGATTGAGGGAAAGCTTACCATCTTGGAGCAGAAATACCCGGAGAGCGGCGCGAAGCCGGATGGCGGCAATACCGGTGTTCCGGCGGAAAACGGCAAGCCTGTCTCCGAGAGCTCGCTCGGCAGCTTCCCGGCTTTTGAGGGCAAGGATTTAGACGGCAATGCGGTGAAGAGCAGCGAACTCTTCGGCGGGAATACCGTGACGGTCGTAAACTTCTGGTTTACAAGTTGCAGACCCTGCGTGGAAGAACTCTCGGCGCTGGATGCGTTGAACAAGCAGCTCGCGGAAAAAGGCGGCGCCGTGGTCGGCATCAACAGCTTTACGCTGGACGGCGACGCGGCAGCGATTGCGGAGGCAAAGGATGTGCTTGCGAAGAAGGGCGCCGGTTACCGGAACCTCTGGTTCGACACCAAGGGGGAGGCCGGCAAGTTTGCAATGGGCATCTATTCCTTCCCGACCAGCTATGTGGTAGACCAAAAGGGGAACATTGTGGGGGAGCCTATCGTCGGCGCAATCACGGAGAAAAAGCAGGCGGAGCGCCTCAATCAGCTGATTGCGCAGGCGCTTGCAAGCGCAAAAAAATAAGCGCAGCGGAAACAAGCGAAGTTCTCAAAGGGCAGAAATGCCGGAAGAGAAAAAGAAGAGAAGATAAGCGGACACTCGGTCTTTGAAACGGCCTGTCGCATGGTATAATTTCGTTGACGCGGTTCCTTTGCGAAATTTGAGAAAACGAGGTTATTTTGCGATGGGCTTTTATTATGGTGCTTTGCTGTTTGTGGGGATGACGCTGCTATCTGCCTGCATGGTGCCTGTCGTGTACTTTCAACTTCGCAGTGCAGTCCTTGCGGAGAGAGAGGTGCCGGGCTGGGTTTATAAGCTCGGACATGCAGTGCACGGTCGCGGCCCGGATCACTATGAGGACTTGACCACGCCCGAGGCGCTCAGAGAGGCGAGATTGTTTCTGCTTGGCATTTTTCTCGGGAATATCCTGGTCATTGCCTATAAGTATCACAGCGGTCTCAATCTCTATGCGGCCGGCTATTTTGCGCTACGCGCGGAATTTGGGATTGTCCTCGTGATGCGCATTCTCGTGGTACAGGGAAAGAATCTTTGGTGGCTGTTTCATCGCCATGAAGAGATGCATTACTATTCTGCCTCCATGGCAGTCTGGGGCACGGCATTTTTTACCTCCTTTCTCCTCATGCTAACGGTGAGCTTGACGGGAGTTCCGGCGCCGCCGCTTCGGGTACAGATTGCGGAGAGCACACTGACGCCCGGTTTGAGCCGCGGAAGGGATTTGCTGGCCGAGGGATTTTCGCTCGATGGGTATAGCGCCGATACGGAGGTGGAATTCGCGGAGATCAAGGGCGTCTATGATTACAAAGCGCTTACCATGGAGCTTCGGCGAGACGGGAAGCGCTACGGCAGGGTCAGGCTGGTACCGAACGGAAGGCCGCACGCCAAGCTGAAAGACTGTGTGCTGGTTTCCTGCTATTTCACACCGGAAGACGAGGGCTTTTCGGAGGTCGCCGTGCAGGGCAAAAAGATAGCGGAACTGAAGGTGCAGGATTTTCAAAAACACCCCCCCGCAGAGCTGTTTGCGATTGAGGCGCCGGATGTGAAAGAATCGGTGCAAGCGGATTTTGTGTTCCTGCGACTGCAGACCGAACCCTACACACTCTTTACGAGCTATGTGTTTGAAGGCAGCTTTACCATGGAGGGAGAGCCGCTCCGTTACAAGGTTCATGCGGATCAAACACGCTGGGAGTGAGAGCAAATAAACCGGAAAACCTTGCGCGTCGCTAAGACGACTCGGGCAGGTCTATACCGCAACGTAAGAGACGGGTGCTACTCAGAACATCCATGCGGTCCGGTATAGGCTTTGCGTCACTCTGTTGTCCTGGCGAAAGATAAGGTACGGCTGTTGCCTTGTCAAAAACAGTCGGAAATGGTGTTATAATTTTGTCAAATAGAGAAATTGACGGAGAATGGAGAGAACTGGTAGTATCTAAGGCACAAGTTACTGTGCTGCGCGGTTTGGCGTTGTTTTCTGCCACAGGCAGAGAAAGGATACTATGTCAGAGAAAGTACTGACCGGACTCGGGTGGTTTGCAACCTGTGTCTCCGTCATGATGTATGTCTCCTACATTCCGCAGATTATGAACAATCTGCACGGAATGAAGGGCACACCGATTCAACCGCTGGTTGCAGCGATTAACTGTACCCTATGGGTTATTTACGCGCTCTCTAAAAAGAAGAGAGACTATCCGGTGGCTATGGCGAACGCGCCGGGCATCATTTTCGGATTGATTGCCGCGATTACGGCGCTGATCTGAGTGTGTAATTGAAATCATATTTGCGAAGAGAGCCCTCTACTGCGTAGCGGACTCTCTTTTATCGATTGGTATACAAATCGGGAATATGGCAGCTCGGCGAGTGCTGCGTTTCTGCAAAACGCAATACTCTGGTATCCCTGTTCCGAAAACGGTGCGAACAGGCAGAAGCGGGGGTATGAAAGATGCACATAAAAGGCACATTGTAACAAGCCGGAAACGCAAGGAGAAAAGAAGTGAACGAAGTCAAACAAGAAAGTGTAAAGCAGTCGCTGGAGGAGAGAAATCGGGGCATCGTTAGAACTTCCGCCATCGGTATCGCCGCCAACATTTTTCTCGCGGCCCTAAAGGCGGTCATCGGAATCGCGTCAAATTCAATCGCCGTAACCCTGGATGCGATCAATAATCTGACCGACGCCCTCTCTTCGGTGATTACGATTATCGGAACCAAGCTCGCGGGAAAACAGCCGGACAAAGAACATCCGATGGGCCACGGACGCATTGAGTACTTAAGTGCTCTTCTGGTCTCTGCACTGGTGCTCTATGCGGGTCTCAGCTCGCTGGTGGAATCCGTCAAGAAGATTCTGCACCCAGAAAAGGCAAGTTATTCTCTGCTGAGTCTCGGCATCATTGCGTCAGCGGTTCTTGTAAAGCTGATGATGGGCAGCTATGTGAAGCGACAGGGAGAAAAACTGAATTCCGCGGCTCTGATTGCCTCCGGTTCCGATGCATCCTTTGACGCTTTGCTCTCCGGCTCGGTGCTTGTTTCGGCCTTGATTTTTCTGTTCACCGGGATTTCCCTCGAGGCCTATGTCGGCGCGCTGCTCTCGGTCGTCATTGTGAAGTCCGGCTATGAGATGATGCAATCCACGCTCGATGAAATACTCGGCAAGCGAGCGGATGCGGCGCTCACACAGAAGATTCGCGCGCTGCTCACGGAGGACAAAGAGGTCATCGGTGCCTACGATCTATTTCTCAATGATTACGGTCCCGATCGCTTTTACGGAACAGTGCATCTGGAACTCCCGGATACGATGACGGTAGAGGAGGTGGATGTACTCTCAAGAAAGCTACAGAAAAAGGTGTTCCGAGCGACGGGCGTTATCATGGTTTCCATCGGTGTTTACGCTTACAATACCAAGGGCGATGCGGCGGCGGAAATGCGCAATGAAGTGCAGAAACTTGCGCTCTCGCACGAGTGGATTTTACAGCTGCACGGGTTTTATGCCGAATTGGATAAAAAATACCTGCGTTTTGATATTGTCGTGGATTTCTCGAAGAGCCCGAAAGAGGCAGCGGAGGCGTTGAAGCAAGAGATAGAGGCGCGTTATCCGGGGTATATCGTGGATATTACCGCCGATGCGGATATTTCCGACTGATAGAATACTTGCATTTTTTCTACACTTCGGGTAAAATGTAATAAATTTGTAAAGATTATAAGCGGAGTCGAGAGGAAGAGCATGAAGAGAAATATGGGTGCGGGAAAAAAAGTTATCACGGCAGTTGTCATCAGCGCTGCGATTTTTGCCGGCAGCTTTGCGGCGCTCGGCGCCAAGAAGAGCGCCTATACCTTCCAGAGCGGCGGCGCAAAGATTACCTGCGGCCAGAGCGCCAAGGGTATTCTCAACGCACTCGGCAAGGCGGATAAGATGATTGTCCAGGAAGCGGTGCAGGGCAACGGCAAGGAGAGAATTTACAGCTTCAAGGGCTTTGAACTCTGTACTTTGAGCGAGAACAACGGCGCACAGAAGGTACAGTCGGTCTGCATTCTCGATAAGAATGTCAGCACCCCGGAGGGCATACGCCTCGGTTCTACGCGCGAGGCGGTTGAGAAGGCCTACGGCACGGGCTGCAAAGAGGACGAGGGCGTGCTCTATTACACGCTCGGCGACACCGAACTCAAGATTTATCTGACCAATGATGTGGTCGACGGCATCGAATATCTGATTGCAGACAAATCATAAGGCGGAAGCGGCGCTCGAAAGGGTGCCGCTTTTTCTGTCCTGCAACAAAATCCAAAAAAAGTTAGCACTCAAACCTTGACACTGCTAACAACAAATGTTATAACTGCTCTTGTTGAGAAGATAAAAACAAAATGCAGTTCATGTTTGGTGAAGGAGGCATTGTATTATGAAGCTGGTACCGTTATTTGACCGTGTCGTGCTGAAGAAGATGGTTGAGGAAGAGACCACCGCATCCGGAATTGTGTTGCCGGGTCAGGGCGACAAGGAGAAGCCGGGTCAGGGCGAGATCATTGCGGTGGGTCCGGGCGGACTTGTGGACGGCAAGGAAGTCAAGATGCAGGTCAAGGCAGGCGACAAGGTTCTGTACTCGAGATATGCGGGTTCCGATGTGGAGCTCGACGGCGTGAAGTATGTCGTGATTAAGCAGAGCGATATCCTTGCGGTGATGGAATAAGAGAGCGGACAGGAGGAGAGTGGAATTATGGCAAAGGAAGTAAAGTTTGGCGTCGAGGCAAGAGAGGCGCTGATTCAGGGTGTCAATGAGCTTGCGAATGCGGTGCGCGTCACCATCGGCCCGAAGGGCAGAAATGTTGTGCTGGACAAGGCTTACGGTGCGCCGCTCATCACGAACGACGGTGTGACAATTGCAAAGGAAATTGAGCTGGAGGATGCGTTCGCAAACATGGGCGCACAGCTCGTCAAGGAAGTTGCGACGAAGACCAACGATGTCGCAGGTGACGGCACGACGACCGCAACCGTTCTCGCGCAGGCGATGATCAACGAGGGCGTGAAGAACATTGCGGCAGGTTCCAACCCGATTGTGCTCCGGAAGGGCATGAAGAAGGCTTGCGACAAGGCTGTCGAGACCATCAAGGAGATGTCTCAGCCGATTTCCGGTAAGAAGCAGATTGCGAGAGTCGCTGCGATTTCCGCTTCGAACGACGAAGTCGGTGAGATGGTCGCGGACGCAATGGAGAAGGTCACGAACAACGGTGTCATCACGATTGAAGAGTCCAAGACCATGAAGACCGAGCTCGATCTGGTCGAGGGCATGCAGTTTGACCGCGGCTATATCTCCGCTTACATGGCAAACGATGTCGAGAAGATGGAGGCGACCCTCGAGGATCCGTACATCCTGATTACCGACAAGAAGATTTCCAACATTCAGGAAGTGCTTCCGCTGCTCGAGGAAGTTGTAAAGAGCGGTGCAAAGCTCCTGATTATCGCAGAGGATGTCGAGGGTGAGGCACTCACGACCCTCATTGTGAACAAGCTTCGCGGCACGTTCAACGTGGTTGCGGTCAAGGCACCGGGCTACGGCGACAGAAGAAAAGAAATGCTGCAGGATATCGCGGTTCTGACCGGCGGTACCGTGATCAGCGAGCAGCTCGGCCTGGAACTGAAGGATGCGAGAATGGCGCAGCTCGGCCGTGCAAAGTCGGTCAAGGTCACGAAGGAGAACACCGTGATTGTGGACGGCCTCGGCAAGAAGGCGGATATTGACGCGAGAACCGCGCAGATTAAGGCGCAGCTCGCAGAGACCACGTCCGAGTTCGACAAGGAGAAGCTCCAGGAGCGCCTGGCAAAGCTCTCCGGCGGTGTCGCGGTGATTCGCGTCGGCGCGGCAACTGAGACCGAGATGAAGGAAGCAAAGCTCCGCATGGAGGATGCACTCAACGCGACCAGAGCAGCAGTCGAAGAGGGCATTGTCGCAGGCGGCGGCACGGCGTATATCAACGCATCGAAGGAAGTACAGAAGCTGGTGGACAGCCTCGAGGGCGATGAGAAGACCGGCGCAAAGATTGTCATGAAGGCACTGGAGGCTCCGCTCTTCTACATTGCGGAGAACGCGGGTCTTGAGGGCGCTGTCATTGTGAACCAGGTCAAGGAGAGCAAGAAGGGCATCGGCTTCGACGCTTACAATGAGGTCTATGTCGACATGGTCAAGGAGGGCATTCTGGATCCAGCAAAGGTGACCAGAACGGCACTCGAGAACGCGACAAGCGTTGCGAGCACCCTGCTCACGACCGAGTCCGCAGTTGCGACCATCAAGGAGCCCCAGGCGGCACCGGCAATGCCGGCAGGCGGCATGGGCGGCATGATGTAAGCAGCCGTTTCGGTACAAAACAAATAAAAACAGCGGGCAGTTCGGAAATTCCGAGCTGCCCGCTGTTTTTGTTTGCCATTCAAAAGAGAGTTTTTTTTATGGTGTGGCTGCAGAATGCGGCTGGGAAATCTGTTCCCTGTATTTTCCGGGCGAGATTCCGATTTCTTTGTGGAATACGGTAATGAAATAGTTGTAATCGGGATAGCCGCAGCGGTAGGCGATTTCTGAAATCGAGAGCCGGGGATTCTCTGTCAGCAACAACTTAGCCTTTTCAAGGCGCATATGCTGAATCTGTTTGGCCGGTCCCCGCCCGTAATTCTGTTTACATAATTCGTAGAGTCGCGTTCTTCCGATTTTGAAGTGGGAAGCAATTTCAGAGGACGTAAGATTTTCTGTGAAATGTTCTTGTAAGAAGGCGTCTAAACTGACGGGAAGTTTCTCTTGGTGGAGAGAGACCATACGTTCCATACATAGATAAATGCCGACCGCTGAGAGAATTTTGGTTGCGGACTTGATGTATTCTTCGGAAGTTAAAGGACGTTCCCAACAAGCCCCTTTCAAGACAGTGTAATCGACGTTCAATTTTTTCGTGTATTCTTTTATTTTTTCCCATCCGTCCTCTCGGTTCCGATAACTGAACACATGGCCGAGAAGTAGGTAGCCTACCACCAAGTTCCCGATGACAAGCGGGGAAATGCTCTCTGTCATGCCGGCATAACATCGATAGGTATAGGTGCTTTTGGTTCTGGCGGCATAGGCACAGGAGCGAGCATCACACTCACGGCATTCGTTGTAGCCGTTCGGAGTGGCGCGCAGTATCCGGCAAAACGAAGGGAGCGACTCCGGATAAGAGGCGAGCTCATGAAAGTTCTCATCAAAAACACAAGTTCGGATTTTGGTCAATGTGTAGAAATCTTTCAGCAAACTATGGAGTTTTACCAGGTCGAATGTTGAAATCATCCTCAAATCCCCCTTTGGTTATTTCTCGTATTATACAATAGCGACGAACAAAAACAAAGTTTTTAGGACGCTTCTGTATATATTAGCGAAGGTTGAGTCAGTAGAATACAAGTACAAGCTTACGGAAACCGGAAAGGAGGATGGTTAAATGTTAATAACATTAAAAGATATGATGGGAATTGCAGAAAAAGAGGGGATAGCGATAGGCGGTTTCAATACGCCGAATCTTGCTTCCTTAGGCGCCGTAATCGGTGCTGCGGAAGAAGAGAACTTACCGGTAATCTTGATGTTTGCGGAGTGTCATGATGAATGGGTATCTTTAGATCTCATCGGACCGGCAATGTTAAAAGCGGCAAGACAAGCAACTGTTCCTGTTTGTGTCCACCTTGATCACGGAGAACATTTAGAGTATTTGAAAAAAGCACTCGAGCTTGGATTTACGGGGATCATGTATGACGGATCCGTATTGCCGTATGAAGAAAATGTAGCGAACACAAAGAAAGCCGTAGAAATGGCACGCGCGCACGGTGCTTCGGTGGAGGCGGAACTGGGCTCCATGGGGAGGCGTGAGTCGGGAGCCGATGATCGAAGCGGAGATTGTGATGAAACGAAGATCTACACAGATCCGGATTTGGCAGCGGAATTTGTCTCCGCTACGGGGATAGATCTTCTGGCGTGTTCGTTTGGCACGACACACGGGATCTACTTAAAAGAGCCTAAATTAGACTTGGGAATTGTTCGTGAAGTGCGTAAAGCTACCGATGACGTACCGGTGGTGATGCACGGTGGCAGCGGAGTGAGCCGAGATGACTATCACGCTGTGATACAGGCCGGCGTCAGAAAAATCAATTACTTCACCTATATGGACAAGGCCGGAGGATCGGGAGCAAAAAAACACCTCGATGGTCTGGCGCCGGATGCACCGCAGTTCTATTCTTCCGTCTTTTTGGCAGCGAGAGATGAAATGAAGGAAAATGTCAGACATGCAATCAGGATGTTCGCATTGAAAGAGTAAAGGCAGGCAGGCACGACCATAAAGTTGTGATTACTGATTCGACGCATGGTGACAAGAGAGTAGGAGGATAGTCATGGACAAGAAGAAAATAACATTTGCACTCGCCTTTTGTAATCGAGGATTCATGCCGGGAGAGCTGATTTACGCTGCGCGTGAGGAGCTGATTCAGGCGGTCCAAAATGCCGGATATGATTATATCGCCATGGATCCGGAGGCAACAAAGTTCGGTGGAATCGAAACCCGAGAAGAAGGTGCCTTATATGCGGAATGGTTGAACAATCATCGGGGACAGTTTGACGGCGTTATTTTCTCAATGCCGATTTTTGCCGATGAAAACGGTGCGATCGCTGCGTTGCAGGATGCCGGAGTTCCCATTCTGATGCAGGCTTATCCGGACGAATTGGACAAAATGGACTTTGCGCATAGAAGAGATGCGTATTGCGGTAAATTTTCGGTGACGGATGTGTTTACGCAGTACGGTGTTCCCTTTACCTGCTTACAGCCGCACGTCGTCCATCCGCTGTCGAGTGCATTTGCAAAGAACCTCAAGGATTTTGCGGCCATCTGTCGTGTCGTGAACGGCATGAAACGGTTCAACATAGGATGTATCGGCGCAAGAACAACGGCTTTCAAAACAGTACGTTTTGACGAAATCACACTTCAAAAATACGGAATCAATGTCGAGTCCTTCGATTTGTCGGAGTTTTTCTTCAAGGTAAGGGAATTGGATGATAACGACCCCGTTGTCAAGAATAAGATTGAGGAGCTAGAGAATTATACGGACTTCAGCAATGTTCCCGAGGCAAATAAGAAGAATCTTGCGAAGTCTGCCGTGGTTCTGGATCGTTACATCGCAAAATACCGTCTGGATGCGCTTGCGCTTCGGTGTTGGAACGAATTTGAACAGGTGTTGCGCATCTGTCCCTGTGTGTTGCTGTCTTACTTAAATGATAAGGGTATCGTGGCTTCCTGCGAGATTGATATGTGCTCGGCATTGATGATGAGAGCAATGTCACTGGCTTCGGAGCAGCCTACAGCTGTTTTGGATTGGAATAACAATTACGGCGATGATCCGGATAAGGTAATCCTCTTCCATTGCGGACCGGTAGCGCAGAGTTTGATGACGGCAAAAGGGCAGGTCACCAATCACAAGATGTTTGATAAGACAGATCCGGGCAGTGGTTGGGGAACGAACGAAGGGCGAATCAAAGCGTTTCCGACAACGATTTCCAACTGTCAGACGAAGGACGGAAAAATTATCACCTATGCTTCCGAGGGGGAATTCACGGCAGACAGAATACCGGAGGAATTCTTTGGATGTGCCGGTGTATGTGAAATTCCCCACTTACAGGATAAGCTGCAAAGGCTTGCATACGGTGGATTTAAACACCACACTTCTGTCGGCGTAGGCCATATGCGTGAAGTACTTCACGAGGCGTTTGTTAATTACCTTCATTACGAATGGGTAGACATAGATCACGGGACTTACTGATTTCTAAGATCTGTTGTACCGAGCGGGATACGAAAGCGCATAGGAGCAAACGAGTGAGAATCTAAGCACAAAGCAGAGGTCGAAAGTCTCGAATGAAATTGAGCTTTCTGTGAGGTGAATATGAAGATTGCCGGGGTTGATATAGGGACAACCGGATGCAAATGCACGGTGTTTGATGATGTCGGAAAGTACTTGGGACGAGCTTATCGTGAGTACCCCGCGAATAGAAGTGACAACGGCCACGAAATTGACGCAGAGCTGGTACGGAAGGCAGTGTTCGAAACCATTGCTGAAATGGCGAAGCAGTTTCCGGATATAGCCGGCATAGGAGTTACGAGCTTTGGTGAAACCTTTGTCATGACCGATGAAAAGGGAATTCCGCTACATAAGGCGATGTTATATACCGATCCCAGAGGGGACAAGCAGAATCAGTCTCTGATTGAGGCACTCGGAAGTCGGCCAATACAGAAGATAACCGGAGTAAAGCCTCATGTCACTTACTCGTTGGCGAAGATGATGTGGGTCAAAGAAAATATGCCTGAAGTTTATAATCGCGCAGCTCACATTTTTTTGATGGAAGATTTTGTGGTTTATCATCTGACGGGTGTTGCGCAAATTGATTACTCATTGGCATCCAGAACGCAGGCCTTTGATATTCGCAATCTATGTTGGAGCAAGGTCATTTTTGATCAGGCCATGATTGATATGGCTAAAATGTCAAAGCCTGTGCCGACAGGGACTCCGGCCGGTGCAGTAAGGGAAGAGACGGCAAAAGAACTTGGGCTAATGCTCGGCACGATGATTGTGAACGCAGCGCATGATCAAGTGGCTGCTGCAATCGGAGCGGGTGTATTTGACGGAAGTGTTGCCGCAGACGGAGCGGGTACGGTCGAATGTATGGTTCCGGTGTATGACAGCCTGCCCGACATGGATGTGATGTATGAGGGGAATTATGCAGTGGTACCCTACGTTGTTCCGGGGAAATATGTTACCTATGCCTATTCATACACGGGCGGAGCGCTGATTCAGTATTGTGTCGATACACTGGCCGACAAAGAAAAAAAGCAGGCAGAAGCAGAAAAAATCTCGGTTTATGAACTCCTGGAGAAACAGTACATCGAAGCAAGAGGGGATGTTCCCGGTAAATTGCTGGTACTGCCTCACTTTGCGGGAGCGGCAACACCGTATATGGATGCCGGTTCAAAAGGTGCCATCCTCGGACTTACCATGGACAGCAAGGTCTTCGATATTTACCGGGGCTGCATGGAAGGCGTGGTGTATGAGATGCTTGTCAATTTCGAACTTCTCAAAAAAAGCGGCGTGGTTTGCAAAAGAATGGCTGCGACAGGAGGCGGAGCAAAATCTCGCACTTGGATGCAGATGAAGGCAAATATCCTGAATATTCCCATTACGGCATTGTCGACTGTGGATGCGGGAACCGTGGGGGCCGTTATGTTGACCGGAATTGCCATAGGTGCCTTTCATGACTTGAAAGATGCGGCAATACATATGGTACAGGAGACGATTACCTATCAGCCGAATGAAGAAATGCACGAATGGTACAGAGGTAAATTTGAGCGCTATGCAAAGCTCTATGATGCGGTAAGACCGCTTGTAGGAGGTGGCGTGTGAACTCTTATATAGGTCATGACAGCCAGCTTTACGGGGTGGAAGAACTCAGACTGATTGGCGGTAAGGGAGACGGGATGCGACTTTATCAGATCCACAACGGAAAGGGACTGGATCTTACCGTTTCACCGGATCGGAATGGAGATATTACGAGACTTCGCTATAAGGGCTTGAACATGAGCTATCTGTCCCCTTCCGGCTACGTTGCTCCTGCCTACTATGACAGTGTGGGAACCAACTGGCTTAGCAGTTTTACGGCGGGGTTTCTCACCACTTGCGGGCTTAATAATGTCGGTACACCGAATACAGATCAGGGAGAGGTTTTACCGTTGCATGGAAGTATCGCCAATCTTCCGGCGGACTACAGTTATTGGACGATAGAAGAGAGAGAGAACGGTACCTGTTTGGTGGTGCACTCCGAGACGAAGGACGAGACTCTGTTTGGCAGGAAGCTGCGCTTGGCGAGAGAAATTAAAGTCAGCACAGACAAGAATGAGTTTTGTATCTGGGATACCATCGTGAATACTGGCGATAAAATCGAGCCTTATGAAATCCTATATCACATGAATATGGGATATCCCCTGTTGGATGAAGATTCCGTGATAGAAATTCGTTCTGCGGAAGTCGTGCCCAGAAACGAGCATGCCGCAACGGAGCTTGCAAAGTGGATGCACATGCAGAGACCGACCGCAGGGTATGAAGAATGCTGTTATTACCACAAATTTGCGGGTAAAGAAGGAAGGGCAAAGATATACCAGCCGAAACTCGGGATTTCTCTGGAGATTTGCTTTGATGCGGAGAAATTGGATGGCTTCGTGGAGTGGAAGATGATGGGCATTCGTGATTATGTCCTGGGACTGGAATGTGGGAACTGTTATCCGGACGGGCGCGATGTGATGCGCAAGGTGGGAATGCTTAAATTCTTAAGTCCGGGAGAGTCAAAGGAGTACGAAGTCCGTATTCGCCTAAAGGATGAATGATGTCAAGTGAAAGCAATCAAAGGCAAAGTAAGTGTATGCAAGTACAAAGCGCAGAGCAGAGCGGAGCGTACGGAGAAATAGAAGGCGTTGGTAAGAAGATAAGTCGAATTTTTCTTGGAACGGCGATAAGTCCTTTTCTGGACGGAAAGGAGGCGGATGTTTTGCTGGATCAAATGTATGCCTTGGGTATCAATGCGTTTGATTCGGCAAGGGGGTATGGATTATCGGAAAGCGTGTTGGGACGATGGGTAAAACATAGGAAGAACCGCGAGGATGTAGTGCTCCTTACAAAATGTGGGAATGCCTCTCCGACAGGCGCAGTTCATATCGACAGAGGCGTAATGACAGATGAGCTCAAACAGTCTTTGAGGGAACTGGGGACAGAGTATGCGGATATTCTGCTTTTGCACCGGGATGATGCGAACACATCGACAGCAGAGTTTCTGGAGACCTTTAACGATTTTGTGAGAGAAGTCATCATCAAGTCTTTCGGCGTATCCAACTGGACTGTAGAGCGTATCCAAGAAGCAAATGCATATGCTGCAAAGCATGGTCTGCGTCCGTTTGCCGTTTCCAGTCCGAATTTCGGGCTGGCGGAGCAGGTAAACGATCCTTGGGGAGGCAACTGTGTCACAATTTCCGGTCAAGGAAACCAAGCGGCGCGAGATTGGTATTCCCGAATGAACATGCCGGTGCTTGCATATTCTGCTTTGGGAAGAGGCTTTTTTTCGGGAAGGTTTGAAGCCGGAGATTATGAAAAGGCCAAGTCGATTCTGGATGCTTATGCGCAGAAGGGATACTTGTACCCAGTGAATATGGAACGACTGGAACGATGCCAAATTTTGGCGGAAAAGCGCAAGTGTTCCGTCGCAGAGATAGCAATGAGTTACATCTTTTCTCACGCAATGAACGTATTTGCGGTTGTATCTACGACGAGCCCGGCCAGGATGAAGCTGAATATCGATTCGTTCAAGCGAAAACTCGATGAGGAAGAGGTACTGTTTCTTGAGTCCGGTGCAAGATAGTCGGTGCTGAGGGAGAGAATGTGGTTCTTCTATGAAAAGGAATGCTCAAAAACTATTTTTTCAAGGAGGGAAAGACACATGAAGGCAAAGAGAATCATCAGTATTGCGACGGCAGCTATCGTTACGGTCGGTTTAGTGGGGTGCGGAAAGTCAACGTCCACAGGATCTTCGTCGGCAACGCAGGCGGCATCTGACCAGAGTCAGACCGCAGGCAGTGCCTCGGGCGGAGGTGTCGCGAATAAGGATAAGCCGATTGCGTGGTTTAACAAACAGCCTTCTAACAGCACAACTGGAGAGTTGGATATGCACGCGCTACACTTTAACGACAAGACCTACTACGTAGGGTTTGATGCCAATCAAGGTGCGGAGCTACAGGGCGAGATGGCGTTAGACTATATCAAAAAACACGCCAAGGATATAGACCGGAACGGAGACGGCATTATCGGATATGTACTTGCCGTCGGTGATATCGGACACAACGACTCACTGGCTCGTACCAGGGGCGTTCGCAAAGCCTTCGGTACCGGTGTAGAAAAGGACGGTCTCATCAATCCCGATCCGATCGGAACCAATACGGACGGAAGTTCGCGTATTGTAAAGGATGGCACCATTAAAGTAGACGGTAAGACCTACGTAATCCGCGAACTGGCTTCCCAGGAAATGAAGAACTCCGCGGGAGCAACGTGGGATGCCGCTACCGCAGGAAATGCCATCATCACTTGGAGCGCTTCTTTCGGCGATCAAATTGATATGGTCGCTTCAAACAATGACGGCATGGGTATGTCCATGTTCAATGCATGGAGCAAGGAGAAAGGTGTTCCGACCTTTGGTTATGACGCGAATGCAGATGCCGTTGCCGCAATTGCGGACGGATATGTAGGGACCATTAGTCAGCACGCAGATGTTCAGGCATACCTGACCCTCCGAGTTCTGCGTAACTCTCTGGATGGCGTGGATATCAGCACCGGCATCAGCAAGCCGGATGAAGAAGGCAATGTTCTTTCCGATGATGTGTATCGTTACGACAAAGAGACTCGCTGTTTCTATGCGCTCAACGTGGCAATTACGAAGGAAAACTATCGTGAACACATGGATTCCACGAAAGTTTACGAGCCGGTCAGCAAACCATTGGATGTATCGAAGCACGCAACCAAAAAGGTGTGGCTATGTATTTACAATGCTGCGGACAACTTCCTGGGGTCCACCTATCAGCCGCTGTTAAAGCAGTATGATGATATTCTGAATCTCGATGTGGAATACATCGGCGGTGACGGACAGACGGAATCGAACATCACGAATCGTTTGGGGAATCCGGATCAGTATGATGCTTTCGCAATCGACATGGTGAAGACGGACAACGCGGCGTCTTATACCGCATTGCTGAGCGAGTAACAGAATAGCAAAAAGAAAGGCTTGCCGGGGAATGCCGGCAAGCCTTTTTCGTCGAACGGAGGAGAACGGAAAATAAAGCGCATGGAAGCGTTACTCCGTTCGGATATTTGATAGCATCGAAAGACTAACCGTACCGCGCATACCGAATGGCTGTGTAAGTGCCGGGATTCAGATTTCTGCCCGCGGTTTTGCCATCATGGACCAGTTGCTGTGGTAGATCACAAAGCCGGGCGGTGCGCCGTTCACCTTTTTCACGTTGCGGCGCTGGAGGTAGTCGATTTCTACCTTGTCCTGATCCCGCCCCTTGGAATAGTAGGCGGCGAGGGCGGCTGCCTCTTCAAAGCAGCGGTCCGGGAGTTCCTGCCCGTTTGCTTTGACAATGACATGGGAGCCCGGCATGCCCTTCGCGTGAAACCACCAGTCGGAACCCGAGGCAACTTTAAAGGTGAGTTCCTCGTTCTGGAAATTGTTCTTGCCGACATAGATATCGAAGCCGTCACTCGAGCGGAAGTGAAGCGGGTGCGACTGAATTTTTTGCGGGCGTTTTCCCTTCGGCGTGCGCTGACGTTTCACATACTGGAAGGCAGCGAGTTCCTCCCGAATTTCGGCGAGATCGCTCTCCTCGGTCGCGAGCTCCAGGGCAGTCAGAACGGAGGAGAGGTGTGCCTCTTCCTGCACGGTTTTTTCAAGCTCCTGACCGACCGCAAGCTCGGTGCGCTTTAACTTGGCGTAGCGGTCAAAATATTTTTTGGCATTCTCGGCCGGCGTTAGGTTTTTGTCGAGCGGAATCCGAAGCGGCTTGTTGTCATCGTAAAAGTTTTCGGCGACAAAGGAGTCGGCACCCGCTGTCACCTGAAAGGCGTAGGTATTCAGAAGGTCACCGTAGACGCGGTACTTCTCCTTTTTCTGACTGTCCGCGAGTTGTTTTTCCTGCAAAATACGCTTTCGCTGGCTGCGCTCTAAATGGTTCTGGACAAGGCGGCGGAGATCCGAGGATTTTTGCCGCATGCGGGCGCTCTCCGCGCGGAGCGAATAGTAGGAATAGAGAAGCTCGCTCATCGAGTCATAGGCGCGTGCAGAGAGCCCTTCGGCTTCGAGCATTGCGAGCGGCAGCGCGGCAAATTCGGCGGGAAGTTCATCCTTGACATACATGACGGGAGAAAACTGTCCGTTTCGGACCTTTTCGATGACACTGTCAAAAGTCGCAAAGAGTCGCGCCTTTTCTTCGGGCTGCAAATCAGAAAAAACGGCGCGCGGATCAAGTGAAGCGCGGTACAGGATGTCCTGGGAAGCCAGCGAAGAGATGCCGGAGAAAGCGGCCGAGAGGGCGCGGTCCAGGGGAAGACCGCGCGCCGCGGCGAGTGCGGCGGCAAAGGTCTCTTCTGTGAGCGAGAGCGGATTGGTTTTTTGCAATTTCTCGGGGACAAAGTAGGGGCGGCCCGGCAGCACTTCGCGGAGCGAGCTCACACTGGCGGGGACGCGGCGCATGCTGTCCAGGATGACATTATTTTCATCGGTAAAGATAATGTTCGAATACTTGCCCATGAGCTCTACATAGAGGGCGCGCGGCGCGATGTCTCCGAGCTCATTGAGTTGTGTCGTCTCAATGCGGACAATGCGCTCCAGCCCCAGCTGTTCGATTGCGGTGATTTTGCCGGAGCCGATGTGTTTCCGGAGTAACATTGCAAAGCCGGGCGCCGTGAGCGGACTCGGCTTATTCTCCCGCTGCAGATAGAGGAGCGGAAGGGCCGCCTCGCAGGAAATCAGGAGACGGTGCTGAGCCGCATTGTTTTTAATGGTCAGAAGGAGCTCATTGTTCTCGGGCATCGCGATTTTCTGGATATGCCCGCCGAGCAGAGTGCGTCGCAACTCTTGAACGAGTGCGGCAATGACAATACCGTCTAAAGCCATAGTTTTTCCTTTCTGTAATCGGATATTTATCAGCGTAAAAACCCAAAAATGAAGGCCTGCAAGGGAAATATACTTGCAAACTTTTGAGAAATGCGGTAAGGTAAATCACGCTTTCTTGCTATAGGAGCTATTTCGCATTTTTTCGCGGAAATTACAATACTTTTTGAGAGGAATGCAATCACATGGCGTCAAATTTAGTGATCGTAGAGTCACCTGCGAAGGTGAAGACAATTAAAAAGTTTTTGGGATCCAATTATGTGGTGGACGCGAGCCAGGGACATGTCCGCGACCTCCCGAAATCACAACTCGGTATCGATGTCGAGCACGGATATGAACCAAAGTATATCACAATTCGCGGAAAAGGCGATGTACTTGCAAAACTTCGGAAAGAAGTGAAGAAAGCGGACAAGATTTATCTTGCAACGGACCCGGATCGCGAAGGAGAGGCCATCAGCTGGCATCTGCA
Source organism: Stomatobaculum sp. (assembly GCF_057248925.1). Taxonomy (NCBI): domain Bacteria; kingdom Bacillati; phylum Bacillota; class Clostridia; order Lachnospirales; family Lachnospiraceae; genus Stomatobaculum; species Stomatobaculum sp. Next base: position 7,271 of record NZ_DBHIHF010000010.1, on the reverse strand, counting down.
AAAAGCGCTGAAACTGGAGGAGACAGGGAAAAAGGTATACCGCATTACGTTCAATGAAATTACAAAGAACGCTGTTCGCGAGAGCATCAAGCATCCGAGAGAGATTGATATGGATCTGGTTGATGCACAGCAGACGCGCCGCATCTTGGACCGCATGGTGGGCTACAGCATAAGCCCCCTGCTCTGGGCGAAGGTGAAGCGCGGGCTCTCCGCCGGCAGAGTGCAGTCGGTCGCGCTTCGTATGATATGCGACCGCGAGGCGGAAATCGAGGCGTTCGTGCCGAAAGAGTACTGGTCCCTCGAAGCCATCACGCACGCAGCGGGTGGCAAAAAGCCTCTGAAGGCGCGCTACTACGGGGTCGGCAAGGAAAAGGTGGAACTTCACAGCGAGGCGGAGTGTCTTTCAGTCATCAAGGACTGCGAGGGCAAGCCGCTCCTCGTACAGGAAATCAAAAAGAGTGAGCGGAGCCGGAAGGCGCCATTGCCCTTTACCACTTCGACTTTGCAGCAGGAAGCATCAAAACGCCTGAATTTCTCGACGCAAAAGACCATGCGCATCGCGCAGCAGCTCTACGAGGGCGTCGAGGTCGAGGGCAGAGGTACCATCGCACTGATTACCTATCTGAGAACCGACAGCACGCGTGTCGCCGAAGAGGCGGATGCAGCGGCGCGGACTTATATCCGTGAGAACTACGGTGAAGCGTATGTCGCCGCCGAGCGGAAGGAAAAACAGGGCGGGCAGAAGATTCAAGATGCCCACGAGGCCATTCGCCCGATTGACATCACGCTAACACCGGCGACGGTAAAAGCCTCGCTGTCCCGCGACCAGTTCCGTCTCTATCAGCTGATCTGGAAGCGCTTTGCGGCGGGACGCATGCAGGAGGCGGTCTATGCCTCCACTTCGGTCAAACTGATCTGCGGCGAGCACCGCTTTTCGCTCTCCGGTTCTTCGCTCAAGTTCTCGGGCTTCATGGAAGTCTACAGCGACAGCGAGGAGGAAGAGGAGGAGAAGCCGGATGTAGCGCTCTTAAAGCTCAGCGAGGGCGAGGAACTTGCGCTCGAGAGCTTTGACAAGGAGCGACATTTTACGCAGCCGCCGGCGCATTACACCGAGGCAAGTCTGGTTCGCGCGATGGAGGAACAGGGCATCGGTCGCCCGAGTACTTATGCACCGACCATCACGACGATACTGGCGCGGCGCTATGTGATCAAAGAGCAGAAAAACCTCTATGTCACGGAGCTCGGTCAGGTTGTAAACCGCATGATGGTGAAGTCGTTTCCGGTCATCGTGGAACCGCAGTTCACGGCGAATTTGGAACGCTTGCTTGACTCGGTCGGAGAGGGTAAAATGAATTGGAAGACTGTCGTTGAGAATTTTTATCCGGATCTCAACGCAGCCGTCAAGCAGGCGGAAAAAGAGCTGGAGAGCGTAAAAATCGCAGACGAAGAAAGTGATGTCGACTGTGAGCTCTGCGGCAGACGCATGGTAATCAAGTATGGACCTCACGGCAAGTTTCTCGCGTGTCCGGGTTTTCCGGAGTGCCGGAATACGAAACCCTATCTCGAAAAGATCGGGGTCAAATGTCCGAAGTGCGGCGGCGAGCTGGTACGCAAGAGAACGAAGAAGGGACGCATTTACTACGGCTGCGAAAACAATCCGACCTGTGAGTTTATGAGTTGGGCCAAGCCGTCGGAGAAGCGTTGCCCGAAGTGCGGTGGGTATATGACAGAGAGAGGCAATAAGCTGGTCTGCGCCGATGAGGCGTGCGGTTACAGCGAGGTGCTCGGAAAGGAGGACAAGGGCTGAAAAGTTTAATTGCAGCAAAGAAATAACAACCGGGTTAATGACATACGAGGAGAGACATCATGAGCGTGCAATTACTTGACAAAACCAGAAAGATAAACCAGTTGCTGCAAAACGGCAGAAACATGAAGGTAAAGTTCAGCGACATTCTGACAGTGCTGAGCAATGTCCTGGACGGCAGTACCTTGGTTATCAGCAAGAAAGGTAAGATTCTTGGTACAGGTGGTATCGGCGGGGGAGAGAAAGAAGAGTTTTGCGGTCTCCTGTCAGGCAAGGTAGGCAGTTTTGCCGATCCGTTGTTGAACGAGCGGCTGCTTGCTATTTTGTCGACCAAGGAGAATGTGAATCTGGAAACACTGGGATTTGCGCGCGAGGTGGTACAGAACCGCCAGGCGCTTGTTACACCGATCTACATTGCAGGTGAGCGTCTTGGAACTTTGATGGCATACAAGGAAGCGGCCTTCACCATTGACGATATCATCGTGAGCGAATATACCGCGACGGTTATCGGCATGGCGATGCGCCAGAGCGTGAACGAAGAATATCAGGAAGAGGCGAGAAAACTCCAGATTGTGCGCGGGGCAATTCAGACTTTGAGTTTTTCCGAGCTCGAAGCAGTCACGCACATCTTCAGCGAGCTGAATGGGACCGAGGGCGTCCTGGTCGCGAGCAAGATCGCAGACCGGGTCGGCATCACCCGCTCCGTAATCGTAAATGCACTCCGGAAGTTTGAGAGCGCGGGCGTCATTGAGAGCCGCTCAAGCGGTATGCGGGGTACCTACATCAAAATTTTGAATGACGCGGTCTTCGACGAGGTCGCTGCCTATCAGGAGGAGAACGGCAAGCGGCGGACAGCTGCCGCAAAGCGATAAAATCCTTTTGCAATATGGCAAAAAAAGTGATAAAGTAAGATAGTTACGGGATTTTTCCCAGACAACACGTCGGCCGAGGCGTGCGCCGGGTGCTGCGAGAGCGGTGGCGTGCGCCGAAAGGCCGGCGGAAGAACAACCCTCAGGAGGAAAAAAACATGGGCGTAGTATCAATGAAGCAGCTTTTAGAGGCGGGTGTGCACTTCGGTCACCAGACGAGACGCTGGAACCCCAAGATGGCACCGTACATCTACACGGAGAGAAACGGCATCCACATCATTGACCTGCAGAAGACGGTCGGCATGGTGGATGATGCTTACAAGGCAGTCATGGACATTGCTGCTGCGGGCGGCACGATTCTCTTTGTCGGCACGAAGAAGCAGGCGCAGGATGCCATCAAGGAAGAGGCAGAGCGCTGCGGCCAGTTCTATGTGAACGAGAGATGGCTCGGTGGTATGCTCACCAACTTCAAGACCATTCAGTCCAGAGTTAAGAGACTGCGCCAGATCGAGGAGATGAGCCAGGACGGCACCTTCGACCGCCTTCCGAAGAAGGAAGTGACGGAGCTCAAGAAGGAGCTCGAAAAGCTCGAGAAGAATCTCGGCGGCATCAAGGATATGAAGAAGATCCCGGACGCAATCGTGATCATCGACCCGAAGAAGGAGCACATCTGCGTCACGGAAGCACATAAGCTGAACATCCCGCTGATCGGCATTGCGGATACGAACTCGGATCCGGAAGAGCTGACCTATGTGATCCCGGGCAACGATGATGCAATCCGCGCGGTGAGACTCATTGTCTCCAAGCTCGCAGACGCTGTTGTCGAGGCACACCAGGGTGAGGAGAACCGCAGCGAGGAAGTCGCAGAGGGTGATGACACGGCTACAGGCGCAATCAAGGCGGCAATCGAAGCAAACGCGCGATAAGCAAGCAGGCGAGAGGAGAGAAAAAATGGGTGCAATTACAGCGGCAATGGTAAAAGAGCTCAGAGAGCTCACCGGCGCAGGCATGATGGACAGCAAGAAGGCTCTCGCGGCAGTTGAGGGCGATATGGAAAAGGCAATCGAGTTTCTTCGCGAGAAGGGACTCGCAGGCGCGCAGAAGAAGGCGAGCCGCATCGCAGCCGAGGGTATAGTTGCTGTGCTTGTCAGCGAGGACGGCAAGAAGGGCGTTGCGGTCGAGGTGAACGCAGAGACCGACTTCGTCGCGAAGAACGAGAAGTTCAGAACCTATGTCGGCGAGGTCGCACAGCAGGCGCTGAACACCAATGCAACGGACCTCGAGGGCTTCCTCGCAGAGCCGTGGACGGCAGATCCGTCGCTCACGGTCAAGGAAGAACTCTCCTCGATGATTTCCGTAATCGGTGAGAAGCTTGACATCCGTCGCTTCCGTCAGCTCAAGGAGGAGAACGGTTTCGTTGAGTCCTATGTCCACGCGGGCGGAAAAATCGGCGTTCTCCTTGCGGTCGAGACCGATGTCGTGAACGATGCGGTCAGAGAGATGGCGAAGAATGTCGCAATGCAGGTCGCAGCGCTGAAGCCGCTCTACACGAGCGATGCCGAGGTCGATGCGGACTACCTCGAGAAGGAGAGAGAGATTCTCGCAGCGCAGATTAAGAATGACCCGAAGATGGCGAACAAGCCGGAGAAGGTCATTGAGGGCGCAGTGCAGGGCCGTCTCCAGAAGGAGCTGAAGGAAATCTGCCTTCTGGATCAGGTCTATGTCAAGGCTGAGGACGGCAAGCAGAATGTCGCTTCTTATGTGGCTTCGGTCGCAAAGGCAAATCAGGCGCACATCACAATCAAAACCTTTGTCCGCTATGAGACCGGCGAAGGTCTTGAGCACAAGAGCGAGAACTTTGCGGAAGAAGTCGCAAAGCAGATGCAGGGCTAATTCGAGCTCGCGTTGCACTTCGTTTCCCGGACGGGTAACTTCACCGCCGGACTGTCGTATTCAAACTACGGCAGTTCGGCGGTTTTTTGTTGCGGATTCCGGAGGATGCGTGCTTCGAAAGCGAAGAGCTTGAAGAGGCAGAGTCTGCGGCGGAGCCCCGGACTGCTTCGGCCGAAACGGCGACGGAAAGTACGATGGTTTCGAATAAGGATGGGGGGAAAAGCCGAAACGGCGGAAGCACAGTCCGTTGCGGAGACACTTGTGTTGAATCGTGAGGGATTTAAAATTACTGCGAAAGAACTGGATGTGAACGAAAGCTTGGGACCTGTCCTCAAACTGCTGATTGAAAATGAGACGAATCAAAATGTGACGGTACAGATTCGTGATATGAGCGTAAACGGCTACATGATTTCGCCGCTGATGTCCTCGATGATCGATAAGGGTGAAACGAAGGAAGATGTGATCGGGTTTTCTTCCCGTGAGTTAAAGCTTAGCGGCATTTACCACCTTTGCAGAGCTTGCGTTTCGCTTCCATGTGTATGACGCGGATATAATGGAAATTCGATGACAGCGGGGACTTGGCGTATGAGGGAGACGGCGTCAAGCTTGTTTTCCGAACGAGGATTCTCTTATCCGGTTGATGGGTTCCGTTCTGATAGAGCAGAACAGTCTGAGCCAATCGGGGAAGGTTATCTTCCAAAAGGAGTCCTATGAGGCTTTGTTGACTTCAGATGTTCAAGAGAAACTTTTGATGATTGCAAAGGACAGGCGACTATGCCGGCTGCCTGATGCAACTTATACCTGAAGGTAATTTACACACAAATATGGACTTGACCGGAGCCGGAAGGAACTGACCGAAGTGCGGCGCGATAAAATAGGCCTTGTGTTTCAACAGTTTCACCTTGTGAACTACCTGACTGCGCTCGAAAATGTTATGATGGCACAGTATTACCACTCGACATCTGCCAAACCAGCTCTCGGGCGGTGAGCAGCAGCGAGTCTGCATTGCCCGCGCCCTGATCAATCATCCGGCACTGCTCCTTGCGGACGAGCCGACCGGAAACCTTGACGAGAAGAACGAGTATCTTGTCATGGATATCTTCGAGAAGCTTCACAATGCAGGAAGCTCCATCATCGTTGTGACACATGACCCGGAAGTCGGCGACGAGGCGGAGAGAATGATTGTGCCGGAGCACGGACGCATTGCCCGCGAGGAGAAGAAAAAGCGGCAGAGACCTGTCATTGCGGAATAAAGGAGGAAAACAAAGATGAAAAAGAGAATTGTACTGTTCGCGGCACTGATGCTGCTTAGCCTTGCGGCCTGCGGTAAGAAGGAGAACGCGGAAAGCAAGTCCGCGGAAAGACAGGGCACGGAGAGCACGGCTGTGGCGAGCAAGACCGCGGAGAGTAAGACCGCCGAGAGGAAGACCCCGGAGAGTAAGACCGCAGCGGGCTACAAGGACGGAACGTACAGCGGAGAGGCTGAGGTCAAGGAAGTCGGCGGGACCATAAAGCTCGAGCTTGTGGTTTCGGGCGGGAAAATTACGAGTATAGATATGCAGAATCTGGACCGTGAGGGCAAGGAAAAGGGTCAGGACTACGGAAAGAGCGAGCCTATGAATCAGGGGCTTTATAGCATTGCGCAGAATTCGATTCTGGGCACCGATAAGTACCCTTCCCGCCTGATCGAGAGTCAGGATCCGGACCAAATAGACGCTGTGAGCGGCGCGACACTCTCCCGCGATGCTTTTGTTCAGGCGGCTAAGGCTGCACTGGACAGCGCAAAGTAAGGAGTCTTAGTGAATGCAGGATGAAAAGTGGCTCAATGCGCGGGGGCTCGCGCCTTGCAGTGCCCTACTTTCTCTTCGCAAGTGGGAGAGAGCGGGATATGAAAGCCTCCTGTAAGATTTTCTTCACAAATCCTTCGTCTGTCGTACACGCTTTTTGACACTGTCTGTGGTAGAATCAGAGCGTTCGACGGTACGGAGGATTTTTCATGCAAATCTGGATGCAACTCATGCAGTGGATTCACCATATGACCCCTTGGGCCGCGGTTGGGATGGCAGCGCTCGAATCGCTGTTTCCGCCGATTCCGCTGACGGCGGTCGTCGCGGCGAATGTGGCGGCGTTCGGCGCTGTCTTCGGCTTTCTGTACAGCTGGATCGGTAGTGCCGTCGGCAGCGCGCTCGTCTTTTTTGCGGTGCGCGCCGTCGCGGGACTGCCAGCGGTCCGGCGTTTTCTCGGGCGAGACAAGATAGAAAAGGCGAGAAAACTGATCGGAGGCCTGAAGCCGCTCGCCCTGTTTTTCATTATCATGTTGCCGTTTACGCCGTCGTCCTTCGTGAATTTTGCCTGCGGTGTGAGCCACTATCGGGGACGGCGTTATCTCGCCGTCATGCTGCCCGCAAAGGCCGTCATGGTGGCTTCGCTTTCCCTGCTCGGTGAGAGCTTGCAGCGGGCGGCAAATCCGCTCTGGATTGCGGCGGCGCTACTTTTACTTCTGCTACTATATCTGATTTCCAAATGGGTGACAAAGCACCATCATCTGGAGGATGAAAAAATCCAAAAAAAACGAGAAAAAATTTGAAAAACGCTTGACGCCCTGATACAGGAATGGTATAGTACACAAGCTTGCTCATGAGGGCGAGCCAAGAACCTTGAAAATCAAAGATCAGACAGTACAAACAACCCTGAAATCTCTGTGA
>NZ_DBHIHF010000009.1:45470-94186 GCF_057248925.1 Stomatobaculum sp. | reverse complement strand
CACCGGCGGGTCACCCGGCAAACAATCCGAATACTGTCACAAGCTATACCGTAACGGATGCGGATGTGGCCATTCAGCCGGCAACGCGCACCGGCTATGACTTCCTCGGCTGGTACGACAATGCGACGTTCACGGGTACGCCGGTCACGAATCTGCACACCATGGACGCAGAGAATAAGCAGTACTTTGCGAAGTGGAGTCCGGCAAAGAGCTATACGGTGCAGTGGAATCTGAATGACAACACACCGGCAGGACACCCGGCAAGCAATCCGAACACGGTCGCAAGCTACACCGTTCTGGATGCGGATGTCACCATCCATCCGGCAACGCGGACAGGCTATACCTTCCTCGGATGGTACGACAACGCAGCACTGACGGGAACGCCGGTCACGAACCTGCACACCATGGACGCAGAGAATAAACAGTACTTTGCGAAGTGGAGCAGCATGCCGAATTCGTATCCAATCAACTATGTGTTGAACGACGGAAGCCCTGCGGGTCACCAAGCGACCAACCCGGCTGCGAACCTCACAAGCTACACGGTGCTCACAAACGGCAGCGGCAACATTAACCTCCTGCCGGCGCTTCGAAACGGCTATACCTTTGAGGGCTGGTATGACAATGCTGCCTTCTCCGGCGTGCCGATAACGAGCTTCCCGGCCATGGATGCGGCACCCAAGACCTTCTATGCAAAGTGGAGCAGTGCAAACAATTACAGCGTGACCTATACGCTGAATGACAGCACGCCTGCCGGTCACCCGGCGACCAATCCGAACACCGTGACAAGCTACACCGTGCTTGACCCGAACGTCACCCTGGCGCCGGCAACGCGTACCGGTTATGACTTTGAGGGCTGGTACGATAACCCGGGCTTCACGGGCACGCCGATTACGGGCTTCCCGACGAGCGATGCAACGAATAAGCACTATTATGCAAAGTGGAGCGCAGTTAAGAATTACAGTGTGCAATACCACTTAAACGACAGCACGCCCGCGGGTCACCCGGCAAGCAATCCGAACACGGTCACAAGCTATACCGTACTGGATACGGATGTTGCACTGCGCCCGTCAACGCGGACCGGCTATGACTTCGAGGGCTGGTATGACAATGCGGCGCTCACGGGAACGCCGGTCACCACCCTGCACACCATGGATGCGGAGAATAAGCAGTACTATGCAAAGTGGAGTGCGGCGAAGAACTATACGGTGCAGTGGGAGCTGAATGACAGTGCTCCCGCAGGTCATCCGGCGAGCAACCCGAACACGGTGGCAACTTATACCGTGCTCGATGCGGACGTGGCGATTCAGCCGGCGACGCGAACAGGATACAGCTTCCTCGGTTGGTATGCGGATCCCGCGTTTACGGGATCCCCGGTCACAAATCTGCACACCATGGATGCGGAGAATAAGCACTACTACGCGAGATGGAGCACCCCGGATTCCTACAGTGTCAGCTATCATCTGAATGATGTGACGCCTTCCGGCCATCCGGCGATCAACCCGAACACGAAGCTCAGCTATAATGTCACCGAGGCGGATTTTGCAATCGCAGCTGCGACGCGGACAGGTTATACCTTCCTCGGCTGGTATGATAATCCGGGCTTTACGGGCGCACCGGTCAGCTCGCTTCACACCATGGATGCGGAAAATAAGAACTACTATGCAAAGTGGAGTGCGGCGCAGAGCTATCCGATCAACTATGTGTTGAATGACAGCGCGAGCCATCCGGCGACCAATCCGGCGGTCAATTTGACGAGCTACACAGTTGAGACTCTGCCGAGCCCGATTGCGGTGGCAAACCCGCTGCGAAACGGATATACCTTCCTCGGTTGGTATGACAATGCAGCGCTCACGGGCACGCCGATAACAAGTTTCCCGGCCATGGATGCGGCGCCCAAGACTTTCTACGCAAAGTGGAGCGCACCGCTTTCCTATACGGTGCAATACACGCTGAACGACGGCACCCCTGCGGGACATCCGGCGACGAACCCGAACACCGTGACAAGCTACACCGTGCTTGACCCGAACATCACGCTGGCTCCTGCAACGCGGACCGGTTACGATTTTGAGGGTTGGTACGATAACCCGGGCTTTACGGGCACGCCGATTATGGGCTTCCAGGCGAGCGATGCCACGAATAAGCACTATTATGCAAAGTGGAGCGCAGCAAAGAACTATACGGTGCAGTGGAACTTAAATGACAGTGCACCGGCGGGTCACCCGGCGACCAATCCGAACACAGTCGCAAGCTATACCGTTGAGGACGCGGACATCACCGTACATCCGGCAACACGGACCGGCTATACGTTTGAGGGCTGGTACGACAACCCGAGCTTTACGGGGACGCCGGTCACAGCCCTGCACACCATGGACGCAGAGAATAAGCAATACTTTGCGAAGTGGAGTGCAACGCCGAACAGCTACCCGATTAACTATGTGCTGAATGACGGCACACCCGCGGGGCACCCGGCGACCAACCCGGCAGCGAATCTCACGAGCTACACCGTGCTGACAAACGGCAGCGGCAACATTAACCTCTTGCCGGCAAGCCGGAACGGGTACACCTTTGAGGGCTGGTACGACAATGCTGCCTTCTCCGGTGCGCCGATAACAAGTTTCCCGGCCATGGATGCGGCGGCAAAGACTTTCTACGCAAAGTGGAGTGCGCCGAACAACTATGCGGTCGCATATACCCTGAATGACGGCACACCCACGGGACACCCGGCGACCAATCCGAACACGGTGACAAGCTACACCGTGCTCGACCCGAATGTCACCCTGGCGCCGGCAACGCGTACCGGCTATGACTTCGAGGGCTGGTACGACAACGCGGCATTCAGCGGCACGCCGATGACCGGCTTCCCGACGAGCGATGCAGCCGATAAGCACTACTATGCAAAGTGGAGCGCAGCGAAAAACTACACGGTGCAGTGGAACTTAAATGACAGTACACCGGCGGGTCACCCGGCAAACAATCCGAATACGGTGACAAGCTATACCGTCACGGATGCGGATGTTGCCATTCAACCGGCGACGCGGACGGGCTATGACTTTGAGGGCTGGTACGACAATGCAGCGTTCACGGGATCTCCGGTCACAAACCTTTACACCATGGATGCAGAGAATAAGCAGTACTTTGCGAAGTGGAGTGCGGCAAAGAACTATACGGTGCAGTGGAACTTAAACGACAGTGCCCCGGCGGGTCATCTGGCAACGAATCCGAACACGGTAGCAACTTATACCGTTCTGGACGCGGATGTCGCGATTCAGCCGGCGACGCGGACAGGTTTTCGCTTCCTTGGCTGGTACGACAACCCGGCACTCACGGGAACAGCGGTCACAACGCTGCACGCCATGGATGCCGAGAATAAGCAGTATTATGCAAAGTGGGACAGCACGCCGATTTCCTACCCAATCAGCTATCAGCTGAACGACGGAACGCCCGCGGGACAGTCGGCAAACAATCCGGCTGCCAACCCGACGAGCTACGACGTGCTCACAAACGGCGGCGGCAACATCAACCTCCTGCCCCCGAGCAGAAACGGCTATACCTTCGACGGTTGGTATGACAATCCCGCGTTCAGCGGAACGGCAATCACCTCATTCCCGGCCACGGATGCGAGCCCGAAACAGTTTTATGCCAAGTGGAGCGCGCCGTTAAGCTTTGCGGTGAGCTATGATTTAAATGACGGCACACCGGCCGGTCATCCGGCAAGCAATCCGAACACCGTGACGAGCTATACGGTATTGGATCCGAATGTCACCTTGGCGCCGGCGACGCGGGCCGGCTATGACTTTGAGGGCTGGTACGATAACCCGGCATTCACCGGATCTCCTGTCACGGGCTTCTCGACCGGCGATGCGTCAAATAAGCAGTTTTATGCAAAGTGGAGTGCACCGAAGACTTACACGGTGAACTGGAACTTGAACGACGGCACGCCGGCGGGTCACCCGGCAACGAATCCGAACACGGTCGCCACTTATACCGTGCTGGATGCGGACATCACCGTCCATCCGGCAACGCGTACCGGTTATGACTTTGAGGGCTGGTATGATAACGCAGCGCTCACCGGAACCCCGGTCACGAACCTTCACACCATGGACGCAGAGAATAAGCAGTACTATGCAAAGTGGAACGCACCGAAGACTTATGCGGTGAGCTGGGATTTGAACGACGGTACACCGGTGGGTCATCCGGCAAGCAATCCGAATACAGTCACCGGCTATACGGTACTCGATTCGGACCTTACACTTCAGCCGGCAACCCGCCCGGGCTACACCTTCCTCGGCTGGTTTGACAATGTAGCTCTTTCGGGCACGGCTGTCACAACGCTTCACAGCATGGATGCAACCGACCGGCACTATTATGCGCGCTGGGGCAGTCCGAACAGCTATCAGATTTACTATCACGCAAACGACACAGCGGCAAATCCGGCGACGAATCCGAACACAGCGACTTCTTACACCGTCCTGAGTTCCGACTTTACGCTTGCAACGCCGATCCGCCCGGGTTATACCTTCGAGGGCTGGTTTGACGATGCTGCACTCACGCATCCCGTGACGGGACTTCGGGTTCAGGATCTCGAAGACAAACACTTCTACATGAAGTGGAGTCAGCCCAGTGTCTATACTATCAGCTATGTGCTGAACGACAGACCCGCAAGTCCGGCAAGTACCGTAGGACCGGCGAGCTACACCGTCGAGGATGCGGATTTTGCACTGGCGGTGCCGACAAGAAACGGAGCGACTTTCCTCGGCTGGTATGACAATGCTGCCTTCACGGGCACGCCGATCACGACGTTGCACACACATGACGCAGAGTCGAAGACCTACTATGCAAAGTGGTCGCTCACTTCTTACAGCATGAGCTATGATTTGAATCCCGGCGGCGGTATCGGTGCGCCGACTTCCCCGACGGGCAGTATTCCGAGCTTTACGGTAGAAGATGAGATCAACTTGGATCCGCCGGTGCGCCGCGGTTATACCGGTACCTGGCTTGTAAACGGTCAGCCGGTCACGCGCATTCCGGAGGGAACTACGGGCAACCTAAATCTCACCGCGGGATGGACGGTCAACCATTACGGCATACGCTTTGAGCTCGGAGAGACCGGAAACAGTCCGATTCAGGGTCTTTCGAACCTTCCGACCTCCTATACCATTGAGGATGCGACAATTACGCTGCCGACGCCCTCCCGCCCGGGCTACACCTTTATCCGGTGGGAGAAGAGTTCCGCACCCGGCGTCGCAGTCAACAGTATCCCGGCGGAGAGCGACGGCGAGGTGACCTTCCGGGCAGTTTGGGAGCCGATTCGCTATCGCATTACCTATGACACGGTGGGTGGTATCAACAATTCTCAGAATCCGAGCAGTTTTACCATCGAGGATGAGGTTCCTCTCCTTGGCACGGTGAAAGAAGGGGTTCGCTTCTGGACCTGGCAACAGGTCGGCGGCAAATTCATCAACACGATACCGGCCGGCACCACTCATGATATTGCACTTGTGGCGCGCTATCAGAAAGACCAGGATACCGATAACATCGGAGGCGGCGGCACAGGTGGCGGCGGAACGCATAGCGGCAAAAACGGCAGCGGCTCCGGCAACAAGACAGGAGCGGGCACGGAAGGACAATCCCCGTCCGCAACGAACGGTGCGGAAGTGCCCGGTACGGAAGTGCAACAGACTTCGGAACTTGAACCGATTCCGCAGCAATTTGCGAGACAGGCTGAAGAGAACCGGCTTGCGCCGAGCAGTTCCGGTAAGAAAATGCGCCCCACACGGGGCAAGACTTCGAACGGGAAGGCGCGCCGCCTGCCGAAGACCGGTGAGGCGTCCGCGACAGACGGCCTGCGGAGCTCGGCTCTCGGACTTTTGCCCGCAGAAGTTGTGGTTCGGCGAAAAAGAGAAGAGCAGTAAAACGGAAGGAGCTGTGCGGCGTCACAGCTCCTTTTGTGTTGTTCTTTACACCCTGCCTTGTTCTGGTATATACTCTCTGAGAAAGTGATTCCGCATACGGTTGGCAACCAAGCATCACAAAAAGTCGTAGGAATCGAAAAAAGAGTTGACAGAGTTCGAAAGTATCGCTATACTACTATCGTTGTACTTATCAAGAAAGCAGGCTTGCCTCACCTCGGCACATATCTGTGACCCGGGTTCATAAAGTGGATTCATCTTTCCTTTTGATGACCTTTACTTTAGACATGGCAGGAACTGCTGCCATGTCTTTTTATTGCAGCAGCAGCTGCAGCATAAATGGAGGTGTTCAGCTATCAGCGAGTCATTGGTTAACGGACAGGTACGTTTCCGTGAGGTTCGTCTCATCGGGACAGACGGAGAGCAGCTTGGAATTATGTCCTCGCAGGATGCTCTGAAAATTGCGGAAGAGGCAGAACTGGATTTGGTCTGCATCTCCCCGATGGCAAAACCGCCTGTCTGCAAGATCATCGATTACGGGAAATATCGCTATGAGATGATACGACGGGACAAGGAAGCCAAGAAGAAGCAAAAGATTGTTGAATTGAAGGAAGTGCGTTTGTCCCCCAATATCGACACGAATGATCTGGCCACAAAAACCAATGCTGCCAGAAAGTTTCTGGAGAAGGGCAACAAAGTAAAGGTAACACTGCGCTTCCGCGGCAGAGAAATGTCGCACATGAACCAGTCGAGATATATCCTGGATGATTTCGCGAAGTCACTCGCTGATATCGCCGTGATTGACAAGCCTTCGAAAGTTGAGGGCAGAACGTTGGTCATGTTTATGAGCGCAAAGAAGAACTAAGGAGGAAAGTATCATGCCGAAGGTAAAGACAAGCAGAGCAGCAGCAAAGCGTTTTAAAGTTTCCGGTAGCGGCAAGCTGATTCGGAACAAGGCGTACAAGTCTCACATCTTGACGAAGAAGTCCACGAAGCGCAAGAGAAATCTGAGAAAAGACATCGTGACCGACAGCACGAACTCGAAGGTCATGAAGAAGATTCTGCCGTATTTATAATCGGACTTGACGTGAAGAAGGAGGAAGCAAGATGGCAAGAGTGAAAGGCGCGATGCACGCGAAGGCAAAGCACAACAGAGTTTTAAAGCTCGCTAAGGGCTATAGAGGCGCACGTTCCAAGCAGTACAGAATTGCAAAGCAGACTGTCATGAGAGCGCTGAGCACGGCGTATGAGGGCAGAAAGCAGAGAAAGAGACAGTTCCGTCAGCTCTGGATTGCAAGAATCAACGCAGCTTGCAGAATGAACGAGATTTCTTACTCGAAGTTCATGTTCGGTCTGAAGAAGGCTGATGTCGTTCTGAACCGCAAGGTTCTCTCCGAACTCGCAATCAACGACGCTGAGGGCTTTGCAAAGCTCGTGGAGACTGCAAAGAAGGCGCTTGCATAAGTAGCGGCGATAAAAAACAGACTTTTGCCTCCGGCAACGGAGCGGCAGAGGTCTGTTTTTTTATTCCGAAACATGTCAACCGCATTTTCGTACCGCTTACCGCGCCGAAATACCCGCTTGGCGGAAAGAATGAGACAAGCCTTAGGACTTTCGCTATACTTCAGTTACAGAGAGGAGGGAAGAAGCACATGAAGGTAGAAATAAAATTGCAGCCGGATTTGAAAGCGCCGTTTGCCGTAATCTACACAGAAGAAGTTACCGACGAAGTGCAACGAGCCGTGCACCTGCTTACAGAGGAGCGCGCGGATTTGATTTCCGCCGCAGAAGAGGAAAAGATTGTCATGCTGCATCCGGAGGATATTTATCTGATTCGTGCAGAGTCAGATAAAACGACTCTCTATACCGCCAAAAGGCAATATCGGAGCAACAGAAGACTTTACGAATTGGAGCGTCTTCTCGGCAAAAACTTCATGCGTATCTCAAAAGGAGTTATCATCAATCTGCAACTGCTCGATTATGTCGCGCCGAGTCTCGGTGGGGTCATGGTACTGGTCATGAAAAACGGACAGCGGGACTATATTTCCAGAAAGTATCTGCCCGCATTTAAACGCTATTTGGGGCTATAAAGGAGGAGGTAGTTTCTTATGAAAGAACAGAGGCATCAGCTATTTATTTCCGCTCTGTACGGAATCGGTTTTGCGGCAATTCTCTTTGTGATGACCGGAGTCATTTTTGATTGTGTCAACGGCGGAACAACGACTCTGTATCACTACGGTTTTTCCAAAATGGCGTTGGGCACACTGGTGATAGGACTCGGTTTCGGCTTGCCGGCGGTTGTCTATGAGAGAGAGGAACTGTCTCTTCCCGTACAAATTATGATTCATATGGGAAGCGGTTGTATGATCTTGTTGCTTACCTCATGGGTTGTGGGCTGGATTCCGCGCGAACAGGGATTCCTCATGATTGCCAAGATAGCCGCAGAACAGCTTTTGATTGCCTTTGGTATTTGGTTCGGTTTTTACAAGCACCATAAAAAACTGGCGCAGAAAATGAATCAAAAACTCCATGACCCGAAACGTCACGCAAAGTGAGTTAAAACAGAAAAAACAATTGACAGCCTTTCGCCTCTCTGGTAGAATCCTCTTTGTTCGCAGAGATGGCGGAATTGGCAGACGCGCACGGTTCAGGTCCGTGTGACAGCAATGTCATGAGGGTTCAAGTCCCTTTCTCTGCACGAAATGAGCACCGGAGAGTCCGGTGCTTTTTTGATTTTAAAGTAATTGACAGCTTCCCGCAGCTCTGGTAAAATCTCTTTGTTCGCAGAGATGGCGGAATTGGCAGACGCGCACGGTTCAGGTCCGTGTGACAGCAATGTCATGAGGGTTCAAGTCCCTTTCTCTGCACGAAATGAGCACCGGGCAATCCGGTGCTTTTTCTGATAGAATGAAACTGTGGAATTGCCGGAGAGGAGGCAGTGATATGACCATACGGGAAGAGCTGGAAGAGGAAGAGAGCCGCTTTTTATCGAAGTATGCGACGCTCAGCCGGGACTCGGTCGGAAGAGAACGCTTAGAGGCCGAAGACGATTTGCGCCCCTGTTTTCAGCGCGATCGCGATCGCATTCTGCACTGTAAGGCGTTTCGCCGTCTGAAACACAAGACGCAGGTGTTTCTCGCCCCCGAGGGCGATCACTATCGCACGCGTCTCACACACACGCTGGAGGTCTCACAAATTGCACGCACCATCGCGAAGTGCCTGCATCTCAACGAAACCCTCACGGAAGCCATTGCGCTGGGACACGACCTCGGTCATACGCCCTTTGGGCATGCGGGAGAACGCGTTCTGAACGGCCTCTGCCCGGGCGGGTTCAAACACAGTGCACAGAGTGTGCGAACCGTTGAATTCTTAGAAAAGCGCGGAAAGGGGCTCAACCTGACACTGGAAGTGCGAGACGGTATCCGAAACCACGGAACACACAGCACGCCGCGCACCTATGAGGGGGCTGTTGTCCGCCTTGCGGATAAAATTGCCTATATTAACCACGACATCGACGACTCGATTCGCGCAGGCATATTTCGGGAGGAAGATATCCCCGCGGAATTTACAGATGCGCTCGGTCACAGTGTGAGAGACAGACTCAACTGTATGATACGAGATGTGATTCACACCAGTCTCGCTGCTGATTCCGTCAACATGAGCGCGGAGCGCTTTCAAATTATGATGCGGCTTCGGGCCTGGCTCTTTCAGCATGTCTATCGGGGCAGTGCGCCCAAAGCGGAGGAGGGCAAGGCAGAAGCTATGATTGCACGCCTCTATGAATATTTTTTAAAATATCCGGAACAGATGCCGGAAGAGTATCGGTACTTTATGTCCGAACTCGATCAGCCCATCGAGAGAACCGTCTGTGACTATATCGCGGGAATGAGTGACCAGTACGCAGTCCGCATTTTCGGAGAGCTCTTTGTACCGCGTGCTTGGACCGTGTTATAAGCAGTTGCATTGAGAAAGCAGGTTTAAACTTGTATTATTCCAAAGAGGTTATTGAAGAAGTACGCGCACGAAATGACATTGTGGATCTTGTTTCCGAACACCTCGCGTTGAAACGACGAGGCAAAACCTATGTGGGACTTTGTCCCTTCCACTCGGAAAAAACGCCCTCCTTCTCCGTATCTCCGGATCGCCAGACATATCACTGCTTTGGCTGTGGAAAGGGAGGCAACGTCATCGGTTTTGTGATGGACTATGAAAATCTTTCCTTTCCGGAAGCTCTGCGCTCCCTCGCCGCACGTGCCGGTATGCAACTGCCGGAGCGCGAAGCAAGCAAAGAAGAACTGCGGGAGCGCAGTTTAAAAGAGCGGCTGCTTGAAATTCATAAAGTTGCGGCAACTCATTTTTATCAGTTGCTGCACACCGAAGAAGGTTTGCATGCCTACCGGTATCTGAAAGAACGAGGCCTCAGCGATGAAACGATACGGCATTTCGGGCTTGGCTTTTCAAGCAAACGCCCGGGCGAACTCTATCACTACTTAAAGAGTAAAGGCTATACGGATGCGGAACTGCGAGAATCGGGTCTTGTAACCATCGAAGAGAGGGGCGCCCGGGATAAATTCTGGAATCGCGTGATGTTCCCGATTATGGACAGCAACAGTCGTGTCATCGCCTTTGGCGGTCGCGTCATGGGAGACGGAGAGCCGAAATATCTGAATTCACCGGAGACCAAACTGTTTGACAAGAGCAAAAATCTCTACGGACTCAACTATGCGCGGCGCAAACGCGAAGCGTATATTATTCTCTGTGAAGGTTATATGGATGTGATTGCCCTGCATCAGGCGAGCTTTGCGAGCGCAGTCGCCTCTCTCGGAACAGCTCTCACGGAACAACAGATTCTGCATATCAAGAGAACACTGCCAAACGCGACTGTCGCAATTTTAAGCTATGATTCGGACAATGCCGGCATTAAAGCAGCGCGCCGTGCCATTCCCATGCTTCGGAGTGCTATGTTGCAGCCTCGGGTTCTCTCGATGAAGCCGTATAAGGATCCGGATGAATTTATCAAAGCGCTCGGCCGGGAAGCCTACGAAGAGCGCATTCGGGAAGCGCGCAATGCGGTTCTCTGGGAAGTACAGATTCTGGCCACACAGCACGACCTCCGGGATCCGGCTGAAAAAACGCGCTTTTATGAAGAAATCGCAGCTCTGCTCGCAGGTTTTTCCGAACCGCTCGAGCGAAATAATTATATCGATGCCGTAGCGAGAGAGCAGATGATTCCGGCGGATGCTCTCCGGCAGCTGGTCAACCGCGTCGGTGCTTCCGGCATGACAGCAAGCGGTGAGGTAGGTCCGAGACCAGGCCCGGGAACGCAACGAAATGTCCGAAGGGACAGAGAGAATGCTTCGCAGAAAAGTCAGAAACTGTTACTCGCCTTTCTCGCGGAAGAACCTGCGCTGTATTCCCAGCTTTCGGCATGGATTTCTCCGTCCGATTTTACAGACGCTTTTTATCGGGAACTCGCCGAAAAAGTCTTTGAACTGTTGCAGAACGGCAAGTCAGATATCGGAGCTCTTTTGAACGACTATGTGGAAGACAGTGAGAAGGAAAGCCTTGTAACTTCCGTTTTTCACACAGCACCCGGGGAGACCCTCTCCGTCGCCGAGAAAGATCAGGCGATTCTTGACTGTATTCGCAGCATCCGAAAAGATGCGGCCGATCGGAAACTTCGAAACAGCAGTACTGCAGAAGAGTTACAGGCCGCCATGCGGGAAAAAGCAGAGCTCCAACACTTAAAGCTTAGCATCCGGAGGTGACACATGGGAGAAGAACAAGTACATTTATCCGCACGCCTCCGGGCGCTCGCCGATCTGGTCCCCGCAGGTTCTGTACTCGCAGACATCGGAACAGATCACGCCTGGATTCCGGCAGATCTCTTACAACGCGGACACATCCAAAATGCCATAGCGCTTGATATCGGTGCAGGGCCGCTGGCGCGCGCTGCCGCGAATCTCGCTTCTCTGGGACTCTCCGAGGTTGTTTCCCTGCGGCAATCCGACGGCTTTGCCGCCCTGAAGCCCGGTGAAGCAGACTGTGTGCTGATTGCGGGGATGGGCGGGCAACTCATGCAGAACATTCTGACACGAGGTCTTGCGGAAGGCGGACGGCCGGGGCCTGCTTTTCGGGCGTCTGTAACGCGTTATGTATTCTCTCCGCACACCGAATGGGAAGCCTTCCGGGATTATCTCGCGGCACATGATTTTCAGCTTACGGACGAGCAGTTGCTCGTTGAAGACAGCAAATACTATGTCATTCTGATCTGTGAAAACGGAGACGGGGAAGCTGCTTATCGAGAAGCCCTTTCCGCAGGATTTTCCGTTGCGGCTTCGCGCCGTTTCGGTCCCAGACTGCTGCTTAAGCGGCATCCGCTGCTTCGCACTTATTTGCAGGAGCGACTCCGGAAAGAGCGGTTGATTTTGGCGCAGTTGCCGGATGCGGCAACACGCCCAGCCTTGGCAAAAAAGCGAGAGGAACTGTGTGAAAGTCTGGAATTGCTCGGAGAAACGCTGGCGCGCTTTGAGGATTGAGAGATGAAACAACAATTAAAACTGAGACTGGACGGAAAAACATTCGAAGTTCCGAAGGGCACCCGTTTCCTGGAGCTTGCAAAACAGTTCTCGTCCGGATATACTTCGCCCATTCTGCTTGTGACGCTAAACGGTATTCTGCATGAGCTCGGAACGACCGTGGAAGAGGAGGGGGAACTCCGCTTTTTGACCATCCAGGATAAGGCAGGATATCAGAGTTACGAGCGCAGTGCGATTTTACTTCTGCTCGCCGCCTATCATAACCTCTACGGTGAAAGAAATGCAGCTGTCTGGATTGATTATAAAGAGAGCGGCGCCTTGCGCTGTCGTATTGCAGGCAGACAGGCGGTGACAGAGACAGAACTCGCACGCCTTGAAGCGGAAATGCGCACGCTGGTCGCTGCCGCACACCCCATTGAGAAACGCAGCGTACCGACGCGCGAGGCGATACGACTCTTTGCGGCGCGAGGCATGCAAGACAAAGCGGAATTACTTCGCTTTCGCATATATTCCTCGGTAAATCTATACCGCCTCGGCGAATATGAAGATTACTTTTACGGCTATATGCTTCCGGACAGTTCATATCTCACTGTCTTTTCACTGCGACCGTACGAAGACGGCTTTATGCTCTGCCTCCCCGCACAGCGACTTCCCATGCAACTCGCCGTGTTTCGGCCTTCGCAAAAAATTTTCCGGGCAATGGAAGAGAGTCGGGAGAACCTCTCCCGGCAAAAGATTGAGACTGTAGGCGCACTCAATGCGCGCGCAGCTTCCGGAAAAATGAAAGAACTCATTCTTTGCGCGGAAGCCCAGATGGAAAAACGCATCGGGGATCTGGCGGAAAAGATTTGCAGGCGCAATGCCGTGCGGATTGTACTGATTGCAGGTCCCAGCTCTTCCGGCAAAACAACCTTTGCCCGTCGCCTTGCCACCCAGCTATCGGCACTCGGCAAGACTCCGCATGCGATTGAAGTCGACAACTATTTTAAAAACCGGAGCGATACACCTCGCGATGAAAAAGGGAATTTCGACTTCGAGTCCCTCGGAGCGCTGGATGTCGACTGTTTTAATCGCGATTTGAATGCACTGCTCCGCGGGGAACGCGTCGAATTGCCGCGGTTTGATTTTATTTCGGGCGAGCGGCGCTACAGCGGAGACTTTTTACAGTGTTCGCCGTCGGATATTCTGCTGGTCGAAGGAATTCACTGCCTCAATGAGGCGCTGTCTTTTTCGATTCCGGTCGAAAAAAAACATAAAATCTATGTGAGCTGTCTGACACAGCTGAACCTGGATGCCCATAACCGCATTCCGACCGGCGATGCCCGTATTTTGCGTCGAATTGTGCGGGATGCAAGACTTCGCGGCAACAATGCAGCCGAGAGTCTGGCGCGCTGGGCTTCCGTCAGCGCGGGAGAGACACGCTATATCTTTCCTTATCAGGAGAATGCGGATGATGTTTTTAATTCAGCCCTGCCCTATGAGACAGCAGCCCTAAAGCCCTATGCGGAGGCTCTGCTCTTTGACATTCCGGAAGAACACCCCTCTTTCCTGGAGGCAAAGCGACTCCTGAAATTTTTGAGCTACTTTCTGACTTTTCCGTCCGAGGAAATTCCGGCAACTTCCCTGTTACGAGAATTTATCGGCGGCAGCGCCTACGGTGCATAGTCTGTATACGAACACCGGAGACTGTGCTATAATGCATATCGAAAGATGGGCAGATGATCGCGGTTGCAGAGACGAAAGACTGCAGGTGAGGAAAGTCCGGGCTTCAAAGGGCAGGATGCCGGATAACGTCCGGTGGAGGCGACTCCCAGGAAAGTGCAACAGAAAAGAACCGCCGGCCAAGGCCGGTAAGGGTGCAAAGGCGGTGTAAGAGACCACCGCCCGGGTGGTAACATCCGGGGCACATGTAAACCCCATCCGAAGCAAGACCGAACAGGACAGATCGACGGCCCGTCGGTTGTCTCTCGAGACAACTCTGTCCGGGTAGGTTGCTCGACTATGCCGGTAACGGCACAGCTAGATAGATGATCATCCACGACATAACCCGGCTTATCGCCCGTCTTTCTCTTAAACAAAAAAACAGAGCGAATACAGTGACTGTATTCGCTCTGTTTTTTTGTTCCATCGATTACTTCAGCATATTGCTGAGAAACCAGAGGTGCTTGTCATATCCCGTGACATGATCCTCCATCAGGTTGCTTAAAACAAAGCAATCCTCCTTCTGCGCCTCTTCGCGAATCGTCAGCGCAAGTGCGCGCATGGTCTCGATATACTCTTTTGCGAGTTCGATTGCTTCGCGCGGGCTGTATTCCGCATTGCCAAGCTCCTTTAGGCTGGTATTCTCCAGATAGTCCTTGGCAGAGGCGAGCACCGGATGTCCGAACTGCTTCTGCAGTTCCGCGACCTCGTCATACTTCTCAAAGCTGTCCTCGTAGAGAGTCTCCAGGTACTCGTGCACTGCTTTGAATGTGAGCCCCGTCACATTCCAATGCAGGTTGTGAAGTTTGATGTTTCCGATCATCAGATTGGAAAGGTAACAATCCAGATTTTTCATGTCATACCTCCTGATACAATGCAAGATAGTGGTTGCTAATTAGCATCGTATAACAAAAGGCAGAGTCTGACAAGTACTTTACAAAAAGGAAACGGGACTCAGCGCGTCTTGTCAGTGTAGCGCTCGTCACAGTAGCGGCAGCGATATATTTCCCGCTCCGGATCGGAGAGATAGAAGATATGCGGAAGTTCCTGCTCGATCGAAGTAATGCAGCGCGGATTCTTGCAGTGAATCACATTGGTAATCTGCTTTGGCAGTCGCAGTACACGCTTTTCGACAATCTTGCTATCGCGGATGATGTTGACCGTAATACTGTGGTCAATGTAACCGAGGACATCAAGGTCAATGCGGTCGAGCACATCCCCCTCCACCTTGATGATATCCTTTCTTCCCATTTTCTGGGAGTGCGCATTCTTGATAATCGCAATCTGAGAATCCAGCTTGTTGAGACCGAGCTGATAGTAAATATCGAGGCTCTTGCCCGCCTTGATGTGATCCAGGACAATGCCCTCTGAGAGGCCGCTGATATTTAACATGTCTCTTTTACCTCCAAAAGCTTCATGATAAGCGCCATGCGGACATAGACACCGTATTGTACCTGTTTGAAATACGCTGCGCGGGGATCCTTGTCCACTTCCACCGCAATCTCATTGACACGCGGCAGCGGATGCAGGATGAACATATCCGCCTTCGCGTTTTTCAACTTCTCCTCAGTCAGAATATAGCTGTCCTTCAGACGGATATAGTCCTCCTCGTTGAAAAAACGCTCTTTCTGCACGCGCGTCATATAGAGTATGTCAAGATCCGGCATGGAGGCCTCCAGACTATCGACCTCGGTAAACGGAATCTGATTCTTTTCGAGCACATCTTCCCGGATATAGCCCGGAATCCGGAGTTCCGGCGGCGAAATCAACACAAAGCGAATGCCGGGGTAACGAATCAGGGAACTGATTAGCGAATGAACTGTGCGGCCAAACTTCAGGTCGCCACAGAGTCCGACCGTCATGTGATCAAGCCGTCCCTTCAGAGACTGTATGGTCATGAGATCCGTCAGTGTCTGTGTCGGATGCTGATGGCCGCCATCCCCCGCGTTGATAATCGGCACACGGGAAAACTCACTGGCAACCATCGGTGCACCTTCCTTGGGGTGACGCATGGCAATAATGTCGGCATAGCAGGAAACGACGCGAACCGTATCGGCGACGCTCTCTCCTTTACTTGCAGAGCTCGCATCGGCGGACTGGAAGCCGAGAACAGATCCCCCGAGGTTCAACATCGCTGCCTCAAAGGAAAGCCGTGTTCTGGTGCTCGGCTCATAGAAGAGTGTCGCGAGCTTCTTTCCCTCCATTACCTTTGCATAGGCAGCTCGATTTTTTTCAATGCGTCCGGCGAGAGAGAGCAGCTCGGCGGTCTCCTCGACGGAAAAATCCAAGGGTTTCAGCATGTGTCTCATGACTTGACAAGCCTCCTTCCGGGAGAAACGGTATAGTGTCGTTCCCAATCATAAAATACAGACTCTAAAATGTCCACGCTCCGGGAGCAATTCTTGAAGGAAATTGCAGGGGGTGTTATGATACAAGTGAAGTTGTGTGGTAGACAGGAAGGAGACCTTTTCATGGAAAAAAGTTCCCTGTATGAGGAGCTCCGGGGTAATCGGTACCCGGGCAGAGGCATCGTCCTCGGAAGAAGCAAAGACGGAAGCAAAGCAATGCTCGCCTATTTCATCATGGGGCGAAGTGAAAATTCGAGAAACCGGATTTTTGCCCGCACCGCGGACGGAATCCGGACAGAAGCCTTTGATCCGGCAAAGCTCTCCGACCCGTCGCTGATTATCTATGCACCGGTGAGACGTTTTGAAAACCGTCTGATTGTCAGCAACGGTGACCAGACAGATACGATTTATGAAGGTTTTCGAAACGGAAAGAGTTTTGCGGAAGCGCTTTCCGTGAGAGAATTTGAACCGGACGCGCCGAACTATACCCCGCGTATTTCCGGCGTTCTCCGCTTTGCGGACGGAGGCTTCTCCTATGAACTCAGTATTCTGAAAAGCGACCGCATGAATCCGGCGCAGTGCCTCCGCTTCACCTATAGCTATCCGACGCCGCTCCCGGGGGAAGGGCATTTGATTCACACTTATATCGGTGACGGCACCCCCTTACAAAGCTTCTGCGGAGAACCGAAATCCGTTTCCGTCGATGACGAACTCGAGCCGTTTGCCGCAAATCTTTGGGAAGCCCTGGATTCGGACAACAAGATTTCACTCTATGTTTGTGAGACAGATCTCGCAAGCGGCGCTGTCAAAGATATTCTGATGAATCGCCATGAGAAGATGTGCGGAGGTACAAAATGAGTGAACTTTCTCTGAAATACGGCTGCAACCCGAATCAAAAGCCCGCCCGCATTTTTATGCAGGATGGACAGGAACTTCCGGTCAAAGTACTCTCGGGTACTCCCGGTTACATTAATTTTCTAGATGCCCTGAACGGCTGGCAGCTGGTGCGTGAATTAAAGGAGGCGACCGGACTTCCGGCAGCAACTTCGTTTAAGCATGTATCGCCGGCCGGAGCCGCCTGCGGCCGGCCGCTCTCGGATACGCTGAAAAAAATATACTGGGTCGAAGATGACAGGGAACTGAGCCCGCTCGCCTGCGCTTACGCGAGAGCGCGCGGTGCCGACCGCATGTCGAGTTTCGGAGATTTTATCGCTCTCTCGGATGTCTGTGACGCGGATACCGCGCGCCTCATCAAGCGCGAAGTCTCCGACGGCGTGATTGCCCCCGGTTATACCGAAGAGGCACTTCGTATACTCCGTGAAAAAAAGAAGGAGAAGTACAATGTGATTGAAATCGACCCCTCCTATTGCCCTGCGGCGACGGAGGTCAAGCAGGTCTTCGGAGTCAGTTTCGAGCAGGGACGAAATGAGTTGCCGCTCACGCGGGAACTGCTTAACAATGTCGTGACCGAGGCGAAAGAGATTCCGGAATCCGCAAAGACCGACCTGCTGATTGCGCTGATTACGCTCAAGTACACCCAGAGCAATTCCGTCTGCTACGCGCTGGACGGACAGGCCATCGGCATCGGCGCCGGACAGCAGTCGCGCGTTCACTGCACGCGTCTGGCGGGGCAGAAGGCCGATAACTGGTATCTCAGACAATCGCCGAAGGTGTTGAACCTTCCGTTCCGCGCGGATGTAAAGCGCGCCGATCGCGACAATGCAATTGATGTCTACATCGGGGAAGAGAGTGAGGATTTGCTGCGGGAAGGAAGCTGGGAGCGCGTATTTACCGTCAAACCGGACCCGTTTACGCGGGAAGAGAAGCGTCAGTGGCTCGATACGCTGCACGGCGTCTCGCTCGCCTCGGATGCATTCTTCCCCTTCGGCGATAACATTGAGCGCGCGCGGAAGAGCGGTGTCTCTTATATCGCGGAGCCGGGCGGATCCATTCGCGATGACCAGGTCATTGAGACCTGCAATCGCTACGGTATCGCCATGGCATTTACGGGCATTCGTCTCTTCCACCACTGAGAAGCAGAGTACGAATAAAAAAATTCATTTTGAGAGGAGCAGTTTGCTATGACAGTTTTAGTGACCGGAGGCGCCGGTTTTATCGGTAGCCACACCTGTGTAGAACTCTTAAACGCCGGCTATGAGGTTATCGTCGTCGACAACCTTGTCAATTCCAGCAAAGAGGCGCTGAACCGCGTGATGGAAATTACGGGAAAGAAATTGCGCTTTTATGAGCTGGATCTTCTGGACAAGAAGAATCTGGATCAGGTTTTTGAAAAAGAAGATATTCAGGCAGTCATTCACTTTGCCGGTTTAAAAGCTGTCGGCGAGTCCGTCTATAAACCGCTCGAGTATTATCACAATAATATCACCGGTACCCTGGTGCTCTGTGAGTGCATGCGGAAGCACGGCGTCAAAAATATTGTCTTCTCCTCGAGTGCAACCGTCTATGGCAATCCGGCTTTTGTTCCGATTACGGAAGAGTGCCCGAAGGGAGAGGTCACGAATCCCTACGGCAGAACCAAAGCGATGCTCGAGCAGATTTTGACTGACCTCCATACCGCGGATGCGGACTGGAATGTCATGCTGCTCCGCTACTTTAACCCGATCGGCGCGCATGAGTCCGGTCGCATGGGAGAGAATCCGAAGGGCGTTCCGAATAATCTGCTTCCTTACATCACCCAGGTTGCAATCGGTAAGCTGGTCTGCCTCGGAGTCTTCGGCAATGACTATGAGACCAAGGACGGCACCTGCATCCGCGACTATATCCATGTCGTAGATCTCGCAAAGGGGCATGTCAAGGCACTCGAAAAGATGGTCAAAGAGGCCCCCGAGGTCAGAATCTATAACCTCGGAACCGGAACCGGCTATTCGGTGCTGGATGTTATCACGGCGTTCGAGAAGGCAAATGACCTCAAGATTAACTATGTCTTTAAGGAGCGCCGCGCGGGCGATGTGCCTGCCTGCTATGCGGATCCCTCGAAGGCAGAGCGGGAACTCGGCTGGAAAGCGGAAAAGACGCTGGAAGAAATGTGCCGCGATTCCTGGAGATGGCAGAAGAATAACCCAAACGGCTACGAAGACACGGGACTTACCATCCGAAAAAAAGGCGAACTTCGCTAATCAAAAAGAGCTGTCACCTCAGAACTTATTCGTGAGGTGACAGCTCTTTTATCAACAAACACTGTAGTAATTTGCCGAGAGCTGCTCGATATATCCTTCGAGTTCCAGTTTTAAGAGACAGCGCATGACCGTACCGATGTCGTAGCCGCTCCGCTGTAACAGGCGGTTTAAGAAACAGGCTTCCTCCCGAATCAGCCGGTATAAGTGCTGTTCCTCCGGACTTAAGGATTCGACCGAGCGAATGCGCGGTGTCAGCATACAGCGAAGTCTAAGTCCCAGATAGTCGAGAATATCCTGCGGACTCTGCAACAAATTGGCGCCGTTTTGGATAAAGACATGGCAGCCGCGGCTCAGGGGATCTGTGATGCGCCCCGGCAGACAGAAGATTTCCTTTCCCTGTTCGAGCGCCGAACCTACGGTAATGGAGCTGCCGCTCTGCTGTTCGCGCGCCTCCAGCACGCAGAGACAGTCGCCGAGGGCCGCAATCAGGCGATTTCGATCCGGAAAGTGCCAGGCGCGAGAGGCGGTGTCCGGCGGAAATTCGCTGAGGATTCCGTTTCCGTTCTCACAGAGCTTTGAAAAGAGCGCATAATTTTCTTTGGGATAGCAGATATTGACGCCGCAGCCGAGCACGGCAAAGCTCTTTCCGCCAGCCTCGAGGGCAGCTTCCTCCGCGCGGCTGTCAATTCCTGCGGCGAGGCCGCTCACAATCGAAACGCCCTTTGCGGCGAGTTCCGAGGCGATAAAATCCGCCATGCGGAGACCGTAGGAACTGGCGCTGCGGCTACCTATCATAGCGACAGTCGGGGTATATTCCGCCGGCAGATCTCCCCGGAGATACAGCCAGAGCGGCGGATCCTCCAAGGTAGAAAAGCGCTCCGGCCAGTCGGTATCCGCTGCTGTCAGAAAGCGTATCTGCCTTATATAAAGTGCCTCTTCAATTTCCCGCAAGACGGCGGAAAGCTGCGCTGCGGTATCGGGAAGTTGTTCCAGTTTGTGCTGTAAGCCGGGGGGCAGGGTATCCGGGAAACTGTCCGGCAGATTCAAAAGATCTTCGGGCGCACAGATATCGCCCGGAAGCTTTCTGACCTCCGCCCGCGTCAGACGGAGCTCACAGGACAAATAGAGATAAAGAGCCCGCCGTTCCATCTCAGTGCTGCCTCCTTGTATGCGGATATCGAATCGATTGACGCGCCAGTTTAGAGATACTTCCCCAGTATTTTTCTTCCGGCGAGCGATAGGCGAGCGCCTCGGCAAGATGTGCGCGCTGAATTTCGGCAGAGCCGTCGAAATCGGCCGCTGTTCTCGCAACTTTCAGAAGTTTATGGAGCGCTCGCGCCGACATTGCCCCCGTATTGTAGAGCGATTCCAGAAAAGCCGAGTCTTCCGGGCAAAGGGAACAGTAGGCTTCAATCTGTGCGGGAGACATCTCGGAATTAAAGTGAATGCCGCTTCCCCGGAAGCGACGCTCCTGAATATTGCGGACGCGCTCCACGGCGCGCTGCATGACGGGGTTTTCTTTGGGGCGTTTCTTTTGTTGCAGCGCAGCGAAGGGAACGGCCTCCGTCTCCGCACAGAGATCAATGCGGTCAAGGAGCGGCTTTGAAATGTGACTCAGATACGTTCTGACCTGCGATTCCGTGCAGCGGCAGCGATTCCGGTCCGGCCAGAACCCGCATTTACAGGGATTCATCGCGCAGACCAGCTGGAAATTCGCAGGAAAGGTATAGTTTCCGCTGACACGCGCAATGTGTACGAGATGCTCTTCCAGAGGCTGCCGCAATACCTCAAGTGTCGCCGCATGGTATTCCGGGAGCTCATCGAGAAACAGAACGCCCTCATGGGCGAGGCTGATCTCTCCCGGACGTGGTTTCTGCCCGCCGCCGGACAACGCAAGCCCTGTCACAGTGTGATGCGGCGAGCGGTAGGGGCGCTTGGTCATTAATGGTCTGTCGGGTGGCAGAAGACCGCTGATGCTGTATATTTCGGAGACACTGAGCCGTTCTTCCCGGCTCATTGCGGGAAGAATGTAGGGCAGACGTGAGGCAATCATACTCTTGCCTGTGCCGGCAGGCCCGATGTATAAAATGTTGTGGCGGCCGCCTGCCGCAAGCAAGGTGGCCCGCTTGACAAGCTCTTGCCCCGCGAGATCCGAAAAGTCAGGCGTCTCTTCGACGGGAAGGCTTTCTTCCGAAAAGACAGCCGGTTCGGGCAAGGGCGTTCGTCCCCGGAGCAAGGCAGAGAGTTCCGAAAGCGTCGACACGCCGTAGCAATCAATTCCGCCGATAACACTGCCTTCCCGCAAATTCTCAAGCGGCAAAAAACAGCGCTTCAAACCGGCTGCGGCGGCACAGCGCACCATCGAGAGCACACCGCGCACGGGAAGAATTTCACCGCTCAGCGAGAGTTCTCCGGCAAACAGCGTGTCGGTGAGCAGATTTTCCGGCAGTTCGCCATAAGCCGCCAGAAGAGAGACGGCAATCGGTAGATCGTAGGCACAACCTTCTTTTCGAAGCTCGGCGGGACTCAAATTCAATGTCACGCGACGAGGCTCCAGATGAAAACCGCTGTTCCCGAGTGCCGTGCGAACGCGATCGGCTGCCTCTCGGACAGAAGCCGCAAGCGAACCGATGAAAGTAATGGTCGGAAAGCCTTGTTCGACATCAGCCTCACAGCGGACAAGAACACCTTTGGTGCCAATCAGGGCTGCGCCGTAAATTTTCTTTAACATCATGTACTCCTATGGGATTGAGAGAGAAAGGGAAACAGATAAGAGAGAAGAAGAAAGGTACAGACAAAATCTCCGGTGAGAAGAGAGGACTGTCGGAATTTGAAAGATGGAGCAGAAGCCGAGCGTGCAACCGTATTGACTTGTAAATGTGCTATAGACATATAGTTATTTTCAGTAATATTATCTATACTTATTTTATCAGCGCTGTCCCGGGGTGACAAGGTTTGACTTGTTCTTTTGAGAGACGTATAATAAACTGATTATCACATAGAAGGCAAAATGGAAGGAAATGCTGTGACTGAGAAAAATAAGCGAGGTCTGCTCGTCGTAGTATCGGGGTTTTCCGGCGCCGGCAAAGGCACTTTGATTCGGGAATTATTACGCCAGTATCCCAATTATCGTCTCTCGGTGTCCGCGACCACCAGAGCACCGCGCGCGGGCGAAGAGGACGGAAAAGATTACTTTTTTGTGAGCCGCGAGCGCTTTGAAGAGATGATTGCCGGGCATAAACTCATTGAATATGCATCCTATGTCGGAAATTATTACGGCACGCCCAGGGATTATGTCGAAGAAATGCTGGATGCCGGCAATGACGTGATTCTGGAAATTGAAATTCAGGGCGCGCTGAAAGTCAAGGACATCTTTCCGGAAGCGGTGTTTGTCTTTGTTGCGCCGCCGGATGCCGAGACACTGGAACAGCGTCTCACAGGACGCGGCACGGAGAGTCGCGAGCAGGTTCTCGCCCGTCTGAAACGGGCAGCCGAGGAGAGCCGCTGGATGCCGGATTACGATTACCTTCTGGTCAACGATGACCTCAGTGAGACTGTAGCGCGTCTGCGCGCACTCCTGGAGAGTCAGCACCTCAGCATGCGCCGTCATCGCGCATTTGCAGAGGAAATTCGGGACGCTTTGAACCGCTTTTACTTAAAGGAGGAAAAATAAATGTTACATCCGTCTTATACAGAAATCATCGATGCCGTCAACAGCGACGTGGAACCGGGCGAGCAGCCGGTCGTGCAGAGCCGCTATTCGATTGTCATTGCGACCGCAAAGCGCGCGAGACAGCTGATTGCCGGGGAAATTGCGGAGGTTCCGGATTTCAAGAAAAAGCCTCTCTCCGTCGCGATTGAGGAGCTTCACAAGGGCAAGGTAAAGATTGTCTCGGAAGATGAGACCGAAGAGACGACAGAAGAGCAGAAACAGGACGAAGAATGAAGATATGCATGATCTCTCTGGGCTGCGATAAGAATCTCGTGGACTCGGAGATGATGCTCGGTTATCTGAGACGGGATGATGTCTCGCTGACGGACGAGCAGGCGGAAGCAGATGTCATTATTGTGAATACCTGCGCGTTTATTCTGGACGCCAAAGATGAGAGTATCCAGACCATGCTGACTGCGGCACGCTATAAAGAAGAGGGACAGCTGAAAGCATTGATCATGGCAGGCTGTATGGCAGAGCGCTACAAAGATGAAGTGCTGCGTGAAATTCCCGAAATCGATGCGGTTGTCGGCACTTCCGCCTATGATAAAATCAGCGCTGTGCTGGAGCGCGTCTTGGCGGGCGAGAAAGTCACGGAATTTGAAGATTTAAACCGTCTGCCCGTCATCGGCACGGAGGCAAGGCGTGTCCGGACTTCTCTGGCCGCTTACGGTTATCTGAAAATTGCCGAAGGCTGTGACAAGCATTGTACCTACTGTATTATTCCTTCCCTGCGCGGCGCCTATCGCAGTTATCCGATGGAAGCGCTGGTCAAAGAAGCCGCTCGCATGGCGGAAGAGAACGTAAAAGAGCTGATTCTTGTCGCACAGGAGACCACGCGCTACGGCATGGATCTCTACGGCGAAAAGCGTTTGCCGGAGCTGCTGCGCCGTTTATGTCAAATTGAAGGCATTCGGTGGATACGAATTCTCTACTGCTATCCGGAGGAAATCACGGATGAACTGATTCAGGTCATGGCAGAAGAGAAGAAAATCTGCCACTACCTGGATTTACCCATCCAGCATGCAAGCGATTCGATTTTAAAGCGCATGGGGCGTCGGACCTCTCGCCGTGACCTTGAAGAAATCATCGGAAAACTGCGTGCCGCCATGCCGGACATTGCGCTCCGCACCACGCTGATCAGCGGATTTCCGGGTGAAACCGAAGAGGACCAGGACTGCGTCCTTGATTTTGTGGAGCGAATTCATTTTGATCGCCTCGGAGTGTTTCCGTACTCGCAGGAGGAAGATACGCCTGCCGCAGCTTTCCCGGATCAGGTACCGGAAGAAATCAAGGAAGCGCGTCGAAACGAGATTATGGAACTGCAGCAGCGTATTTCCCGCGATAATCTGCAGCGCAAGGTCGGCGCCGTGCTCGATGTCTTTGTCGAAGGCTATCTCCCGGAGGACGATGTCTATATCGGACGCACCTATATGGATGCCCCCGATGTGGACGGCTATCTCTTTTTCCCGGGAAACGGAATTGAACTGATGTCAGGAAGTATGGTCCCTGTTTTGGTGACCGAAGCATCTGAGTATGACTTAAAAGGGGTGCTCTATGAAGATGACTCTGCCGAATAAGCTGACTCTGTTGCGTATCATAATGGTTCCTTTTTTTGTAGCCGCCCTGCTCTACCAGTACGGGACTGATTCGTTAGCCCGTTGGCTTGCGCTCGCCTTGTTTCTGATAGCAAGTTTTACCGACTTTCTGGACGGCTATATCGCGAGGAAGTATCATCTTATCACCAATTTCGGGAA
Source organism: Stomatobaculum sp. (assembly GCF_057248925.1). NCBI lineage: Bacteria > Bacillati > Bacillota > Clostridia > Lachnospirales > Lachnospiraceae > Stomatobaculum > Stomatobaculum sp. Next base: position 69,083 of record NZ_DBHIHF010000009.1, on the reverse strand, counting down.
ATTCATGGATCCGCTCGCAGACAAGTTACTTGTCTGCTCGGCGCTCATCTGTTTTGTAGCGCTGCAGGATCTCAATCCCTGGATTACCCTGGTAGTCATTGCGCGAGAGTTCATCATCAGCGGCTTTCGCCTCGTGGCAGCGGAGCGCGGTATTGTCATCGCTGCAGGTATCTGGGGCAAATTGAAAACCGTATGTCAGATGATTTTTATTGTGTTGATGCTGTTGCCGAGTAACCGGGGTTTCCTCAGCATTCTCCTTGTTGTTTTCATGTGGCTGATGCTGGCACTCACCGTCATTTCTCTTGTGGATTATATATGGAGGAACCGTGAGGTTCTTCAGGAAGGATGAGCATGGAACTCTATGATTCCGGAAGCACTGCGGATTTGAATCGCCTTGCGGATGCCTGCGTGGCGTTACTTCGAAAGAACCGATTGACTGTCACGACGGCAGAGTCCTGTACCGGCGGGATGCTGTCCGCAAAATTGGTGGATATTCCGGGTGTCTCAGAGGTGTTTCAGGAAGGCTACATCACCTATTCAAACAAAGCGAAGCGTCGCCTCTTGAATGTCAGTAAAACAACACTGAAAAAATACGGCGCCGTGAGCACACAGACCGCGCGGGAAATGGCCATCGGCGCTGTTTTCGCGGCAAGTGCGGACATCGCGGTTTCGATTACCGGCATTGCCGGACCGGATGGCGGCGATGATGAGAAACCGGTCGGCCTTGTGTTTATCGGTTGCTACATGAATGACCGTGTGACCGTGGAAGAGCATCGCTTTCAGGGAGATCGCACTGCCGTGCGAACCCAGGCTGTGCAGAGCGCTTTGCGTCTGCTCCGCGCAACCATCCTCGAGAATATCAAGGCCTGAGCGGTATGCGCATTTCCAAACAGCTTTATGTGGGACAGTATGCCACTCCGAAGCGCGCGGAAATTCTCCGCAAACTGCAACACGGCGGTCCGCTTCCTTTCGTCTATGTTCTGACCAGAGCAGCCGCAAAAGAGGAGCTGATAGATATTTATGCCGTGCGTGACTTTCGGAGCGAATCGGTACAGCGCGACAATCCGCTGCTCATCGGCATAGCCATCGGAAAGAAAGAGGCCTTTCAAGTTGCACAGACCATTATTACAGAGCTGTACGCGAGAGACGGGGCGGTGAATATCGATGCCAGCTTTGATACCAGCGATACTTAAAGGAATACTGTTTCTCTTCCTGTTCCTGATCGGTCTATTGTTGTTTCTTCTGTTGCTTCTGCTTTTTGTTCCGTTCCGTTATCGAGGCAGCGGCGCACGAGAAGAGAAACAGCTCTCCGGTTGTTTTTCGGTTTCCTGGCTATTTTCTCTGCTTCGTTTCAGTCTCTCCTATGCGACGGAAAAAAAAGCGGAATTTTTTATTCTGGGTTTCCGCGTTTATCACAGCGACGAGACAGAAGATACATCGGATACGGCGGAAGATAGTGATTTCGACTATCCGGAGCCTATGGCTTCGGAGGATTTCGAACCGGATACAGCAGAAACGGCGGTTGTCGAACAGAAGAAGGCAGTTGAGGAACAGGAGGAGATTTCGTCGGAACGGTTCGAAGTGACTGAGCCTGTTTCGGACAAGAAGGAAATACCTCCGCAGAGAAAAGACAAACAGCGGCAGAATGTCTCGGAAGAAGAGCAGCGTGCGATGCGGCAGCGCGGCCGAAGCCGCCGTCGCTTCCGGACGCAGCGGGACAAGCTTTCGGCAGGCGTCCGAAAGTTACAGAATTTTATCCGGTCAGCCGAGACGGAATTTGACTTCTTTCAGGATGAGAGAACGCAGCGTTTCCTGCGATTTCTAAAGCGAAAAGCATTCCGCTTTTTGCGGGAACTTTTACCGCGGCGCATGTCCGGCGCACTTCGTTTCGGTTTCGCAGACCCCGCCCTGACAGGACAAGGGGCCGCACTGGCGGCCATGTTACTACCACTGTATCGGGACAACCTGGAAATAGAGCCTCTGTTCGACCGCGAAGAGCTCTCGGGAAAACTTGCCTTCCACGGGCGCATACGGCTGTTTGTATTTTTATTCGGAGCAGCACAACTTTGGTTTCATCCGGATTTCCGCTTTGTCTACCGGCATCTACGCGGAAAGAACGTGAGAAAAAATAAGGAGGACACACATGGCTGACAATCAGTTTGCGGAACAGGCAGAAGCTTTGTTCCGGGGTATGAACGCATTTGTCTCAACAAAGACAGTCGTCGGTGCACCGCAACAGGCGGGAGACGCCATCATCATACCGCTGGTAGATGTCTCTTGCGGAATGGCGACCGGTGCATTCAGCGGCACCAAGAGCAGTGACGGCAACGGCGCCGGCGGTATGAGCACCAAAATTTCTCCGGCCGCGGTGCTGATTATTCAGAACGGCGCCACAAGGCTCATCAATGTAAAGAACCAGGATGCTGTGACACGCGTCATGGATTTGGTGCCGGATGTCATCAACCGCTTTACCGCAAATTCCAAGATTTCTCCGGAGGCAACGGAGCGGGCCACACAGGTCTTTGCGGAAGAAGAGAACGAAGCACATTAAAAAACCGCCCGGGCAACCGGGCGGTTTTTTAATAAAATTTATGCTCTCTCAACGAAGTTCGAGCGAAGGCAGGAAGTGCAAATATACATCTTCCGCACGCCACCTTCCGTCTTGACCTTAACGGACTTGACGTTTGCCTTCCAGATGCGATTGCTTCTTCTATGAGAATGGCTCACGTTATTTCCGAAGTGAGCGGCCTTTTCGCAAATAGCACACTTTGCCATGGTAACACCTCCTATCTTCTTTGGGCGTTGTGGTCGCAAAGCCCATATCGTTCCTCATTTTAACAGAACAGCATAGTGAATGCAAGTAAATTCTTCAGACTTCCTTTTCACGCCCAAATAAGGTATACTTTCCATGAAACCGATGCGTGCATAGAGGGCGGCGCAGGCAACTGCGCGCAAGGAAGGAAATCATATGGTCAAGGGACGACTGAACAATGAACTGGGACAGATTGAAGTGAGACCTGAAGTGATTGCTGCCTATGCGGGGTCCGTTGCCGTGGAATGCTTCGGCATTGTCGGCATGGCATCTGTCAATATGACAGACGGACTGGTTCGCCTGTTGGGCAGAAATAAGCTCGGACAGGGCATCCAGGTCCTGATTACCCCGGAGAACAAGCTCCGGATTGCATTTCACCTGATTGTCGCTTACGGTGTCAATATCAATGCAGTTTCCGACAATCTGATTGAAAATGTAAAGTACCGGGTGGAGGCATTTTCCGGTATGGAAATCGAGAAAATTAAAATCTACGTAGAGGACGTCAGATCCATCGACTGACACGGGAGGAGTTTGAGCTTTGGAAATTCACGAGTTGAATGCCTTTGTGATTCGCAAGTGCTTTTTGGCAGCTGCCAACGAGCTTGCATCCAAAAAAGAATGGATTAATGAACTGAATGTATTTCCGGTTCCGGATGGCGACACAGGCACCAACATGACCATGACGATGATGTCGGCCGCCAAAGAAGTCGCAGCGCTTGAGACGGACGATATGAAAGTGCTGTGCAAGGCAATCGCCTCCGGTTCTCTCCGCGGCGCGCGCGGTAATTCGGGTGTCATTCTCTCGCAGTTATTTCGCGGATTCACCCGCGAATTGGCTGCGGCGGAGAAGAATACCGTAGAGATCCCCCAGCTTGCGGCCGCTTTTGTCCGGGCAACAGAGACCGCGTATAAGGCGGTTATGAAACCGAAGGAGGGCACCATCCTCACTGTGGCGCGCGCCATGAGTGACAAGGCGGAAGAGCTGCAAAACGGTGCGACGGATATCGTCGCATTTGCAAAGGATATTATTGCAGCCGGTGATACCGCCTTACAGCAGACGCCGGAATTACTGCCTGTCTTAAAACAGGCGGGTGTTGTGGACTCCGGCGGTCAGGGTCTCATGACGGTCATGCACGGTGCGTTTCAGGCGCTGAGCGGAGAAATCGGAGAAGTGTTCCTTGAGAATTTCGATGCCGCACAGGCAAGCGAGAGCAGAGAGGCGCATCCGATTGACACCTCCCATCTGGATACTTCCGAGATTCGTTTCGGGTATTGTACGGAATTCATTGTCAATCTGGAAAATCCGCTCTCCGATGACGAGGAACAGGCCTTTAAGTCTTTTCTGGAATCCATCGGCGATTCGATTGTCTGCGTTGCCTCGGAAGATATGGTGAAGGTACATGTCCACACCAATGATCCCGGACTCGCAATTCAAAAGGGACTCAGCATGGGGTCTCTTTCCCGTATGAAAATCGACAATATGCGCGAGGAGCACAATGAACGCCTGATTCGCAACGCCTCGCAGCTTGCGGCGGAAGAGAAACGCAAACAGGCAGCGACAGCCGAAAAGAAACCCTACGGTTTCTTGAGTGTCTCTGTGGGAGACGGGCTGGACCGGATTTTCAAGGAAATCGGCGTAGATCAGTTGATTTCAGGCGGTCAGACGATGAATCCCAGCACCGAAGACATTCTGAACGCCATCGCAGCGATTCATGCGGACACGATTTTCATTCTCCCGAACAACAAGAACATCATTCTCGCGGCGCAGCAGGCGCGCGATCTGACCGAAGGAAAAAATGTCGTGGTCGTACCGACCCGCAATATTCCGGAGGGCATCACCGCAATGGTAAGTTTCCTCCCGGAGAGCAGTCCTGAGGAGAATCTGGCTGCAATGCAGGAGGCCATTCGGCATCTCGCGACGGCAGAAGTCACTTATGCGGTGCGTGACACCACGATGGATGATTTTGAAATTCACGCCGGTGATTTCATGGCAATCGGACAAAACGGTATGCTGACCGTTGAAAAGAAGGTCGAAGACGCTGTGCTGAATGCGATTGAAAAACTCACAGCCGACGGCAAAGAACTTGTCACGCTCTATTACGGCAGTGATGTCTCCGAGCAGAATGCAAAGCTGGTCAAAGAGCTCGCGGAAGCGCGCTTTGAAGACTGCGAAGTGGAGTTAAACTACGGCGGCCAGCCAGTCTACTATTATTTCATCTCTGCGGAGTGAGCCATCGCATACCGTCTGCATTGAAAAGGATTTCCCGGTGGGAAGTCCTTTTTTCGCATCAGGAAGAGGAACATCTATGCCGGAACAAAAAACAGTAGCGACGCAGCGCGTGTCTGTATTGCGCGGCGTCGGTCCGAAAACAGAGGCCATACTGCAACACATGGGCATTGAAACGCTCGCGGATTTATTTGCTCACTATCCGCTGCGCTTTGTCACATATCCGGAACTCACGGAAATTGGCGCTCTCAGCGCGGACGACGCGGGCACGCCGGTGGCTGTCTGTGCGGAGCCTGTCCGGGAGCTGGCGCGTCGCAGCGGACGCGGCCTGCAGCTCTGTACGGGCATATTTAGCGACGGTTCGGGAGAGCTATCCGCAACCTGGTTTCATATGCCTTATCTGCGAGAGACCCTGCGACCGGGCAAGCGCACCGTACTCTTCGGAAAAGTTCAGCCGAACGGAAAACACCTGCATTTACAGCAACCGCAACTCTTCACAAGAGAACAGTACGAAAAATTGCTACATCGCCCTGTTCCCCAGTACGCACTGCCAAAGGGAATCAGCGAGAAAACCTTTGGGGCTTTGATGGAACAGGCGCTTTCTATGGCACCGCCGATTTCAGACTGGCTGCCGCCGTCTCTTCGGGAACGCTACGGCCTTCTCCCGGAAGATACGGCAGTGCGGGAAATTCATGCTCCGCGCGACATGGAAAATTTCGCCGCTGCCAGAAAGCGCATTGTATTTGACGGCTTTTTTCGCTTTCTCTATGCCGTGCGTCGTCTGAAGGAGACGCTGCGCAAAGAAAAATCCTTTTATACATTTGATGCGCGCGCATCTCTGGTCGAATTCCGACGGTATCTGCCCTTTTCCCTGACAGCGGCCCAGCAAAAAGTATGCGATGATTTTTGCCGTGATTTTGCTTCGGGGACAGTGATGAACCGCCTGGTACAGGGCGATGTCGGCTCCGGCAAAACCGCCGTTGCCGCTGCCGCTCTGTTTGCGGTGTGCCGTGCCGGTTATCAGGGGGCGCTCATGGTGCCGACAGAAGTCCTAGCACGCCAGCACTACGAAACACTTTGCGCCCTGTTTGCAAAGGCTGAGCCCGCCCTGCGTCTCGGTCTGCTGACCGGTTCTACGCGCATACGGGAACGTCGGGGGCTGCTGGAACAACTGCAGCGCGGAGAAATCGATCTTTTAATCGGAACGCACGCCTTGCTGGAAGAGACTGTCGTTTTTTCGGCACTTGCACTGGTTGTGACGGATGAACAACACCGCTTCGGCGTATTACAACGCGAAAAGCTGGCCTCCAAAGGAAAGTTGCCACATGTACTGGTGATGAGTGCGACACCGATTCCGCGGACGCTCGCTGTGATTCTCTACGGAGATCTCGACAGTTCTGTGATTGACGCGCGTCCCGCCGGACGCAACCCGATCAAAAACGCCGTCATTGAAAAAAAGGACAGACCGAAGGCACTGCTGCATATCAAACGGGAAATTGCCGCCGGCCATCAGGCCTATATTGTCTGCCCGCAGGTTGAACCGAACCCAATGACGGATTTGGAAAATGTAGAAGAGTACAGTGCGGCACTCCGCAAAAGTTTTCACGGAGAAATTACCGTAGCTGCTCTGCACGGGCGCATGAAAGAGGCGGAGAAGCAGGCTATTATGGAGCGCTTTGTGCGTGGTGAGATTTCCGTGCTGGTCGCAACGACTGTGATTGAAGTCGGTGTCGATGTCCCGAATGCAACGGTTATGATGGTTGAAAATGCGGAACGCTTCGGCCTTGCAACCCTCCATCAGCTGCGAGGCCGCGTCGGCAGAGGAAAGGATCAAGCTTATTGTATCTTCGTGCAGGGCAAAAAGAGTAAGGACGGAACCGAACGGCTCTCACTCTTACAGCGCAGCAATGACGGGTTTGAAATTGCGGCGGAAGATTTGAAACACCGCGGACCCGGCGAGCTTTTCGGCGCAGTCCAGAGCGGAGAGTTGACATTCTGTCTTGGAGACATTTATAATGATTATTCAGTGCTTCAACTTGCAAAAGAAGCAGTGGATGCGCTAGCACAAGCGGATTTAATTCTGCCGGAAGTTCATACAAAGGTTATATTATAGGGAGCATATTGAATGGATGAATTATTGGGGAAGGCGGGCGAAGACCCACTGATTGAGGATTTGGATCTCGGAGAGGCGCCCGCCTCCGGAACGCGAATCACGACAGAGACGGAAGTGCAACAGCCCGATTCCTCGGATGCAGTGCTTCCGGAAAACGATGAGCCGATTCCCGTCACGGTCAATGAAGACAACGGGGATGCTCTGCAGTGGGAGAGTTCCGACAGTGCGGCAGCGGCGCTTTCACATGCGGCGCGTGTCAAGGCCGATGACGGTGTACAGGAAGAGAAGGACGCTGTGTGGAGCGGCATGAAACCGGAGACCGAAGCCGATAATTTCTATGTAAACGCTGACACTTCGGCAACCGAAGACTCCTCGGAAGAAGAGGAGACCGTGCCGGAGAGCGCTGCGGTTCCGGAAAAAACCGCGCCGCTTTCACATGACGAAGAACCCGCGTTACCGCCTAAGCGTCATTCTTCTGCCGGAAAGAAAATATTGCTGACCGCAGCGGTGCTCCTTGCAGTGACCGCTGCTTCGTATACCATTTACGGCCAGAAATACCACCGCGTCTTCCTGCCGAACACAGTGATCAACGGTGTGGATGTCTCCGGCAAGAGTGCCGTCGATGCTGAGAAGCTGATGAACGCCGGCATTGCGGATTACAGCCTGAAAGTCAAAGCGCGTGAGAACGCCGATGCCGAAATTCATGCGTCGGATGTGGATTTGCACTATGACTTCGGAGACACCCTGAGTAAGCTGATCTCCGAACAGAGTATTTTTTCGTGGGGGCCGCGTTATTTCTCTCGCCATGAGGAAACGCTCGATACGATGGCAAAGCTCGATGAGACACGCTTTCAAGCTGCAATCGATGCCTTGCCCTGCTTCCAGGCTTCGGCGTTCAAAAAGCCGGTCAACGCCCACATCTCGAGCTACCAGAGCGGGCAGCCTTTTACTGTTGTCAAAGAAGAAGAGGGCACGGAGTTAAAGACGGAAGAGGCGACAGAGAAGATAAAAGAAGCAGTCTGCACCCTTCAGCCGGAGATTGATCTGGATCAGGAAAAGCTCTACACGGAGCCGGAGATTCGCGCAGACAATGAGGCTCTCGTAAAGTCCGCCGCAGCGATGAATCAGTACCTTAAGACAGATATTTCCTATGCCGGTGATTCCGGCGTTGTGTTAAACGGCGAACAGCTTCACAACTGGATTTCACCGGACGGCAAGGGCGGTGTCAAGCTGGATGAGAGCAAGCTGAATGAGTTCATTAAGAATCTCGCGGCCAAGTACGACACCTACAACAAACCGAAAAGCCTCAAGTCGAGCTGGGGAGCCACCGTCACCGTGCGAAGCGGTTCTTATGGCTGGAAGGTGAATCAGGACGCCGAGAAGAGCTGGCTCCGCGAGGCCATCGCATCGGGAACCAAGACGCAGCGCACGCCGGAGTTCTCCCAGAAGGCCGCTTCTCTCAACGGCCCCGATTTCGGCTCTACCTATGTCGAGGTCAATTTGAGTGCCCAGCACCTTTATTTCTATAAGGACGGAAAACAGCTGATTTCCTCTGATTTCGTATCCGGCAACGAGGCAAAGGGCACGGTTACGCATCAGGGTGCCTATGCGATCAGCTATAAGCAGCGCAATGCCACGCTCCGCGGACAGGGATATGCCGCTCCCGTTGATTACTGGATGCCGTTTAATAACGGCGAAGGTTTCCACGACGCTCCCTGGCGAAACGCCTTCGGCGGAAGCATCTATCTGTCCGGCGGCTCACACGGCTGTGTCAACTTGCCGCCGGCAGTTGCCAAAACACTTTTTGAGAACGTGACGGCCGGAACACCTGTGCTGGTCTATACGCTGCCCGGTACAGAGCCGAAAAAGCCTGTCCCGACGCAGCCGAACCCGGCAGAGAGCAGTTCCGCTGCGGATGCCACGGCAAATCCGTCCGACAGTTCTGCGGCGGCCGCCCCGACCACCGCACCGGCGACAAAAGCGACCGAGGCAAAGAAAGGGCCGGGCGAGACGGAGAGCGGTTCCCCGAATCCCAGTATCTCGACCGGCGCACCGCAGAAAAAACCGGGCACCGGGTCCGTGCAGCCTGCGCCCGGTGACGGAGGAAAGCGATGAGAGTAATCGCAGGCAGTGCAAGAAGACTGCTCCTCAAAACCCTGCCGGGCGATGAGACTCGTCCCACGACGGACCGCATCAAAGAAACACTCTTTAATATACTCCAAGCGGAAATTCCGGGTTCGCGTTTCCTGGATTTATTCGGCGGCAGCGGCGGGATTGCAATCGAAGCTTTATCTCGCGGTGCAAGCTCTGCTGTCATCGTCGAAAAAAATCCCAAGGCTGCCCGCATCATCCGCGAAAATCTGGAACACACCCATCTTGACGACAGAGCCGAGTTGCTCACGACCGATGCTTCCGCTGCCATTACCAGACTGGCCGGCCGCGAGGGTGCAGCGTTTGATTTGATTTTTCTGGATCCGCCTTATGGTCTGGGCCTGGAAGATCGGGCGCTTGCGCAGCTTTTGCCCACCGCTTTATTACAGGCGAACACGCTCCTCATCGTCGAGACAGATATTGAGGCAGACCCCACCCGCTTTGAGGCCTTGGGGTATTCGGTCCTCAAAATCAAAGAATACAAAACCAATCAACACATCTTTCTCCAGAGAAGGTATGACGAGGCATGACAACTGCGGTCTATCCGGGCAGCTTTGATCCGGTCACAAACGGACACCTTGACATCATCAAACGCGCTTCCGAAATGTTTGATCATTTGATTATTGCCGTCCTGAACAACAAAGCAAAATCACCGTTGTTCACGACAGCAGAACGTGTTACAATGCTATGCGAAATAACGGCAGGTATCAAAAATATTGAAGTCGAGAGTTTTGACGGACTGTCGATTAAGTACTGTCACGAAAAGGGTGCACAGGTGATGGTGCGCGGACTGCGGGCTGTGACCGATTTTGAGTACGAGCTGCAGATTGCGCAGACCAATCGTGTGATTGCACCCGATATTGACACCGTATTTTTGACAACCAATTTGAAGTATTCCTATTTGAGTTCCAGTATCGTCAAGGAGATTGCAGCCTATCAGGGTGATATCAGCGCCTTTGTAGACAGTCGCGTCGCCGCGAAGATTATGGAAAAATACAGTCATAGTCAGGATTGTGGAAGTGGAGCAGAGGCATGAGCAGAATAGAGCAGGTGATTTCTGAGATTGAAGATTACATTGAGGAGTGCAGACCATCGGCCTTTTCCGCCTCAAAGATTATTGTCCAGAAAGAAGAGTTGGAGGAGAAGTTATCTGAACTCCGCATGGCAATTCCGGAAGAGTTGGATCAGAGCAAGAAGATTCTGAGCAATCAGAATGCCATCATGCTGGATGCCCAGGCTCGCTACAATACCATGGTCAATGAGGCTTCCAAGAAAACGGAGCAACTGGTCAATCAATCCGAAATCGTCCAGAAGGCGACGGCAACTGCCAATGAAATTTTGCAGAGTGCAAGGGCGCAGGCCCAGAGCATTGTCGATGCCGCACAGGCAGAGGCAAACGGCATACGACTCAGCTCGATTCAGTATACGGATGAGTTACTGCTGAATGTCCAGAATATCATCGGCAATGCCTCCAGAGAGGCTGACGCGAGAAATCAGGCCTTGCAGCTGGCCTTCCGGCAGAGCTTTGATCAGATTGCAGCCAACCGTCAGCAACTTGCCGCAAGCAATGAATCTGCGCAGGCGGTAGAACAACAGCAGTAATCAGCGAAAAGAGTTTGCCTCCGTGCAAACTCTTTTTATACATAGGAGGCATACATTTGCAAATCGATCGACTTCCCCGGTCCTTTCTCGAGGAAATGCATACCTTGCTCGGCGAAGTCGAGTATGAAGCGTTCCTCGCATCCATGGATGAAATGCCGCTCTCGGGACTGCGCGTCAACCGCCTGAAGATCAGCACCGAAAAGCTGTCGGAAACCTTCGGCACCTTACAGCCGGTTCCCTGGACAAAAAACGGCTTTTACTGTGAACCCGGTGGGGAATATACTTCACATCCTTATTATTATGCAGGACTTTACTATATGCAGGAACCTTCCGCCATGTCTTCGGCAGCGTTGCTCGGCACAAAACCGGGTGAGCGCATTCTGGATCTCTGTGCGGCACCGGGCGGAAAGAGCACGCAGATTGCGGATGACTTACAGGGAGAGGGTTTCCTTCTCTCCAATGATCTGAGCGCTTCGCGCGCCAGGGCCCTGCTCAAAAATATTGAGCTCATGGGCATCGGAAACTGCTGTATCAGCTGCGAGGACTCCGGAAGATTAAAGAACGAGTACCCGCTTTTTTTTGACCGCATTCTGGTAGATGCTCCCTGTTCCGGCGAAGGTATGTTTCGGAAACACCCGGCTGTCATCAAGGCCTGGTTGGAACACGGCAAGGACTTTTACTGTCCCGTGCAGTCCAAACTGCTCAATGATGCGGCGGATATGCTCCGCCCGGGAGGAACTTTGCTCTATTCGACTTGCACCTATAACCGCAACGAGAATGAAAATCAGATTGCCGCCTTTCTGGACTGCCATCCGGACTTTTCCGTCGATCCGATTCCTGCGGAACACGGGCTCACAGCCTCGGCCTGTTTGCCGGGAACCGTGCGCCTGTTCCCGCATAAGGCGCGAGCCGAAGGGCATTTTGTTGCGCGTCTCAAAAAGTCCGGAGAAGCACAAAACATCGTCACGGCGCATACTGCCTTCCCCGGGAAAAAGGAAACGCAGTTGCTGCGGCAGTTGCAGCCGGCGCTCGATGAGTTTTTTTCCGCCTCCGCCCGGAAGCCGGATCCATCGCGCCTCAAGTTGCAGGGCGACTATATTTTGCAGTTGCCGGAGGCGACTGTTCTGCGGGCGCCGCTCCGCTATTTGCGGACAGGTCTCTTGCTCGGGCAGATTTCTCACGGCAGATTCAAACCTTCCCAGGCGCTCGCCATGTACCTTCGCGCCGAAGATTTTGAAAATCCGATTTCCTATTCGGCGGATGATCCTGCCGTGCGCCGCTATCTCCGCGGTGAAACGCTGGAAGCAACGGACAGCGGCAGTGGTTTCCGTTTGTTCTGTGTCGACGGTTATCCCCTCGGTTTTATCAAGCAGGATAAACAGCGCTACAAAAATCTCTACCTGCCGGGATGGAGGATGCAGCGATGACTTTGATGCGGGCAGATAAACTGCTGGCTTCTGCCGGCGTCGGAACCAGAACAGAGGTCAAAAAAATAATAAAGGCGGGGCGCTTAAAGCGAGATGAAATTCCGGTGCGAAATCCGGAAGAAAAGTTGGATCCGGACACCATGCATCTCACACTGGATGACACGCCTTTTTGCTTTGCCGCCAACGAGTACTGGGTTCTCAACAAACCGGCCGGTGTACTGAGCGCAACCGAAGACCGGCGTCATGAGACAGTCATCTCCTATATGGGCTTACAGCGAAAAGGTCTGGCTCCCTGCGGTCGCCTCGACATTGATACCGAGGGACTGTTGCTCGTCACAGACGACGGTGCACTGGTTCATCGCTTACTTGCGCCGTCCAAACGGGTGCCGAAACAGTACGAAGTACATTACACGGGAACACTCCCGCCGGATGCAGCCGCACAAATCGCAGCCGGCATGACGCTCGAAGACGGAACCCGGTTTCTACCCGGGCAACTCGACACCAGCGACAATCCGGCTCTGCTCACCATTTTCGAAGGAAAATTTCACGAGGTAAAGCGCATGTTTGCGGCACTCGGTTGTCCGGTCGAAAAGCTGCGCCGTCTCTCGATGGGGCCGCTGCGTCTTTCCGATCTCGGCCTGAAGACAGGTGAGTTCCGAAAGCTCAGTCCGGCAGAAGAGAGCAGCCTTCTCGCATTTGCGGCCGCAGACAATGCTGCGGTTCCTTTTTCCTTCGAAGCGTATGACGCTGTCATTTTTGACCTCGACGGCACACTTGTGGATTCGATGGGACATTGGAAGGAAATTGACCGCATTTATCTGGCGCGTTTCGGAATCGAAGCCCCGGAAAATTTATCCCAGCTGCTCGGCGGCATGGGTATCGGCGAAGTGGCCGACTATTTTCAGAGACACTTTCATATTCCGGACAGTAAAGAAAAAATGCTGCGCGACTGGGAAGAACTGTCGATGGAGCGCTACGCAAAGGATACACCTCTGAAACCGGGTGTCCTTCCTTTCTTGCGGGAGCTTCGGCGAAGAAAGCGGAAACTCGCCATTGCAACCAGCAATGCGCGCCCCATGGTTGACGCTGTGCTTAAGGCGCACGGAATCGCTTCCTACTTTGATGCGATTGTCGTAGGCACCGATGTGGAAAAAGGTAAACCGGATCCGGAAATCTATCTCCGGGCAGCCGAGTGCCTCGGTGCGGAACCGTCTCGTTGTGCTGTCTTTGAAGACTTACCGGAGGGGATACAGGCGGGACAGCGCGCAGGGATGCGTGTTTATGCCGTCGAAGACAGCTTCTCGGAATCGTTGCGCGCGGAAAAAATGCAATTAGCTTTTGCTATGATTAAAGACTACAGAGAGTTGTGGCAGACAAAGGAGAACACAAGATGAAAATCGTGAAAAAAGGCATGTATGGTTATAGACGTTGGCACCAGTTCCGTCTCATGGCAAGCGGCATTTTGCTCGGCCTTGTGATGTACTTCTTGTTTATGCTGTCCCTTAGAATCAGCAAATTACCGAGCACTATACTCACGGTCTTCATTGTTCTGGCCGTTATCCCGCTTTCTCTCGCCATCGTGATGTCTTTTATCGCATCCCGCGCAAAGACACCCTCCGAGGAACGCCATGCTTACGCACAGCGCATCGAGGACCGTGGCATTTTGCTCTACGACTGCATTTTTATGACCAAAAAAACCGGATTTCCGGTGGATTTTCTGCTGATTACCGACGGCAAGTGCTATGTCCAGAGCTGCGGCAACGCAGCGCAGCAGGCTGATTTGAAGCAGCATCTCGAGCACTATATGACAGTGGATCACATCGGTTTTAAGATTGTTCTGGGCTATGGCGACAAAGGCTTCTTTGAGGCGGTTGACAACCTGCCGCGCTTTTCTCTGGACGCGCTCCCGAAAGAAAGACGGGAAAAGGTTCTGAAGTGCAAGCGCACCTTGCTCGGACTCTCATTCTGAGGAGGAAAGGACGCATTGAAGGAATATAAAATCGCAGCTGCCGCGGCGGGACAACGTTTGGATCGTTTCCTTGCAAAAATTCTGCCCGAGGCAGACACTGCTTTTTTACACCGCATGCTCCGCAAGAAAAACATCACCCGCAATGACAAAAAAGCAGAGGGTAGCGAGAGAGTGGAGACAGGCGATGTAATCCGTCTCTGGTTCTCGGAGGAAACTTTTCGAAAGTTTGCCGGAACACAGCCGGATTCCCGGCGCTATCCGCGCTGGGACGGTTTTCCCGCGGCGATCATCCTGGAAAATGAGGTGTTTCTTGCCGTAAATAAACCGGCCGGTATGCTCTCCCAAAAGGCAACGCCTGCGGATGTCTCCCTCAACGAGTACATGCTTTCGTATCTCATCTCCCGGAATGAATTTCAACCGGAAAACCCGAACGGTTTCCGGCCCGGCGTTGTGAATCGTCTGGATCGCAACACCTCAGGGCTGGTACTCGCCGCAAAAACACGCGCTGCGGCCGAGGAGCTTTCCGTGCAGCTCAGAGATAAAAGGCTTCAGAAATACTATCTTGCATGTGTCAAAGGAGAAGTCAGAGAGGCCAAGCGGCTCTCTGCTTTTCTGTATAAGGACAAAGAAAAAAATCAGGTACAGATTCACAGCCGAAAGAGCCGTGCGGAAGACAGGGAAATTCAGACTGCCTACCGCCCGTTAGCAGTGCAAGATGGCATCAGCCTCCTGGAAGTGCAGCTTTTGACCGGGCGTTCTCATCAGATTCGCGCACAACTGGCCGCCGTCGGTCACCCCATACTCGGGGATCCGAAGTACGGAGATCCGGCGGAAAATGCGCGCCTCGCAAAGCGCCTTGGCGTAAGATACCAGCTCCTGCACGCCTTTCAGGTGCAATTTCCGGCGGAGACAGGTGTCCTCGGCGCGCTGCATCGGCAAAGCATTCTTGCGCCGCCGCCCGATTCTTTCCGGCAGCTGTTTCCGGAGGCTTTTTAAATGGGAACCTGGAACAGCCGCGGGCTTCGCGGCTCCCTGCTTGAGGAGCTCATTAACCGCAGCAATGAGGTCTATCGGACGCAGGGACTTGCGCTGGTACAAAAAATTCCGACCCCCATCACGCCGGTCGAAATGAGCAAAAATCACCGCTGTATTACCCTGGCCTATTTTGAGAAGCAGAGCACCGTCGACTATATCGGTGTCGTGCAGGGAATTCCGATTTGCTTTGACGCAAAAGAATGTGCGAGTGATACCTTTCCGCTCGCCAATATCCACGAACATCAGCTTGCCTTTATGCGTGACTTTGAGCAGCAGCGCGGCATTTCCTTTTTGCTGATTTCCTTTACGGCGCGGGGAGAGTACTACTTGCTCCCCTATGAGGAGCTCAGTTACTATGCGGCACGCATGGTAGCCGGCGGCCGGAAGAGTTTCACCTACATGGAAATGAATCGACAGTTTCGCATCCGGGAGATGTCCGCGGTGCCGCTGCATTATCTGGAGGCGTTGGATCACTATTTACAAATGCGGGAAGACCGCGAGAGGAATGAATTATAATGCAAAAACTCGCTTTGGACGAAGAGATTTTACTGCAGATCGAACAGCCGGCGCGCTACATCGGCGGCGAAATCAACAGTGTCATAAAAGACCCCGACAAGGTGAAACTCCGGTTTGCCATGTGCTTTCCGGATGTCTATGAAATCGGCATGAGCCATCTGGGAATTCAGATTTTATACAGCATGTTCAACCGCCGCGAGGATGTCTACTGTGAGCGTGTCTTCTCGCCGTGGACCGATTTGGATCGAATCCTGCGCGAAAAAAAGATTCCGCTCTTTACGCTGGAGAGTCAGCGTCCCGTGCGGGAATGTGATTTTCTCGGCATCACACTGCAGTACGAGATGTGCTACACCAATATCCTGCAGGTCCTGGAACTTTCTGAGATTCCGCTTCGCGCTACAGACCGCAGGGAAAGCGATCCGATTGTAATCGGCGGCGGTCCCTGTACCTATAATCCGGAGCCGATTGCACCTTTCTTTGACCTGTTCTACATGGGAGAGGGAGAGGTCATCTATGATCAACTCCTGGATCTCTATCTCGCGCACAAGGAAGCGGGCGGCGACCGGATTTCTTTCCTCAAAAAAGCGGCTGCCCTGCCCGGTATTTATGTGCCTTCCCTCTATGAACCCCGCTATCGGGAAGACGGGACGCTTGCCTCCTTTGAACCGCTCTGTCCCGAGGCCCCAGCGTCCGTTCGCCGTCTCGTCATGTCTGTGCTGGACCGCGCAGACTTTATCGACACCCCTCTGGTGCCCTTTATCCGCGTGACCCAGGACAGATCTGTCCTCGAGCTCATGCGCGGCTGTATTCGCGGCTGCCGTTTCTGTCAGGCGGGCAATGTATATCGTCCGCAGCGCGAGCACTCGGTCGAGTACCTGAAGCGCTATGCGGAAAAGCTCCTGAAAATCACAGGCAACGAAGAGATTTCCCTGAGCTCCCTGAGTTCCAGCGACTACTCCCGCTTGCAGGAGTTTTTGGAGTATCTGATTCAGTACACAAAAGAACGCAAAATCAACATTTCACTGCCGTCTCTCCGCATTGACGCTTTTTCGCTCGATGTCATGCAGCGCATTCAGGATGTCAAGAAGAGTTCTCTGACCTTCGCGCCGGAAGCCGGCACCCAGCGTCTTCGGGATGTCATCAACAAAGGCATCACGGAAGAGGATATTATGCGCGGCGTCTCCTCGGCCTTTCACGGCGGCTGGACCAAGGTTAAATTTTACTTCATGCTGGGACTGCCGACGGAGACAGAGGAGGACAGAAAGGGAATTCCGGATCTCTGCGAGAGAGTCGCGGATCTCTTCTACGATGAAATCCCGAAGAGTGAGCGCGTCGGCAGGGTACAGATTTCCGCGAGTTCCTCTTTCTTTGTGCCGAAGCCGTTTACGCCCTTCCAGTGGGCTCCCATGTGCTCGGCTGAAGAGTATAAAGAACGCGCCCGTTTTGTGAAAGAAACTTTTAAGCAGGAGAAGAACTGGAAGAGTCTTCGCTACCAGTATCATGATGTCGGCACCACCCTGATGGAGGGCGTCTTTGCGCGCGGCGACCGCCGTGTCGCCGATGTCATTGAGCGCGCATACCGGGACGGTGCCATCTATGATGCCTGGACCGAATACTTTGATGCGGAGCGCTGGGCTAATGCTTTTGCGGCTTGCGGCGTGGATCCGGACTTTTACACCCAGCGCACACGCAGCACGGATGAACTGCTCCCCTGGGATTTTATCGACTGCGGTGTGAGCAAGGAATTCTTAAAGCGCGAGTGGAAGAGCGCATTGGAGGGAAAAGTGACACCCAATTGCCGCGAGCACTGCTCCGGCTGCGGCGCAACGTCTTATCAGGGAGGAGTCTGCTTTGAAAACAAGAATTAAATTTTCCAAGGAAGGGAATCTCCGCTTTGTCGGACATCTGGATATGATGCGCTATTTTCAGAAGGCAAATCGGCGTGCGGAGCTCCCGGTCGCCTATTCGGAAGGCTTTCACCCTCATCAGATTATGAGCTTTGCGGCTCCCCTCGGCATGGGACTCGAGGGAAAGGCGGAATACTTTGACCTCCGCATCACGGAAGAGGGCGCAACCGCACTGCACAGCGAGGAAGCTGTCGAGCGTCTGAACCGCGAGATGGCGGAGGGTATCCGAATTCTCTCTTTTTTGCGCCTTCCCGACGACTCGCCGAACTGTATGTCGATTGTCCATACGGCGGATTACGAAATCTTATTCCGGGCTGTTGCACCGGAGGACAAAATTGCCGGCCGGTTCGCCGACGGCAGTGCCTATCGAAGCCTGTCCGGCGACGAAGAACATTCCCTTCGCGTAGCAGTCGATGAACTGTTGCAGCGCAAAGAAATTCCGGTGCAGAAGACCGGAAAAAAAGGGAACCTCCGCGAAATCGACCTTCGTCCCATGATTCACACGCTGCGCTGTGAGGACAATCGCCTGCGCTGCACAGTCGCCCAGGGCAGTGAGGCCAATTTAAAGCCGGAGCTTCTGCTCTCGGCACTGTTTTCTCTGGATACAGCGCGCCCGTTTGCCACAATGCCGCGCCGTGTGGTCCGCACCGAACTCTATGACAGCGCCGGAAAGACACTGGAAAGCTATGGAACAATCTTCTGACAAACTGGTTGTGTGCGACTTTCGCGACGGGATTTTGACCGCCTGGTTTCAGGACACAAAGCCTGTGGAACTTGCCTTTTCGCGGGAGAATGACAGCGAGGTCGGCGCCATCTATCTGGCGCGTGTCTCTCATGTACAAAAAAACCTGAATGCTGCGTTTTTGGATCTCGGCAAGGAACAGCCCGCCTATTTAAATCTGGAGAAGGGCCGCCTGCCGCGACTCGCGACCGGGGCACTGCCCTCTAAAATTACCGAGGGCACAGAGCTCCTCGTGGAAATCAGGAAAGATGCACATGCGAAAAAGGGATACAGCGCCCGGGCGGCTGTCTTCCGGAAAAATGACCCTGTATTGGCACGCGCTGCCTTCCTGCAGGCGCCGCGCTGCTTAAAACCGGCTCCGAGACAGTGGGAACAGATACTCGCACAGTGCAGGCGGGAAAAACGGAGCATCGAACTGGTCACGGATCTACCGGACATCTACGAAGAACTGAGCGGAAATCCCCCCGCCGAGATGCCAGCGTATCAAAAAAATCTGCCGGAGCGCTTTCGCGGCGAACCGGTGAACACTGTCGCGCTTAACGCATATTGCTCGCTCCGCCTGTATACCGATGAGAAGCTCAAACTGGCCTCTGTCTATAGCCTTGAGACGACTGTGCAGTCTGCTCTGTCCCGCCGCGTCTGGTTGCCGAGCGGCGGCAACATTGTCATAGAGCGCACCGAGGCCCTGACAGTGATCGATGTGAACAGCGGCAAGGATGTGCGCGGTAAGGATAAGGAAGCCACATTGCGACGCACCAACCGGGAGGCAGCGGAAGAGCTGATGCGTCAGCTGAGACTCCGGAATCTGTCCGGCATCATCCTCGTGGATTTCATTGACTTTGCGGACAAGGCTGATGTCACAGAGCTCACGGAGACCTTGACCGCACTCGCGGAAAATGACTCTGTGGCAACCCGCTTTGTCGATATAACACAGCTCAACCTCGCGGAATTGATTCGTCCGCGCCGCGGCAAGAGTTTACAGGAACAATTCTTTTCGCCAAATTCTTGACAGAATGGATTTTATTCAGTAATATGTACGAGTATGCCGCACAACAAGGTTTAAGTTTTGCCTTTCGGCAGACACCAAAGTTGGCGAGTAATGATTGAAGGAGGTACCAATATGTACGCGATTATTGCGACTGGCGGGAAGCAGTATAAGGTATCGGAAGGTGACATCATTAGAGTTGAAAAGCTCGGCGTTGAAGCAGGTCAGACAGTTACGTTTGATCAAGTGCTTGCAGTCAACAACGGCGAGATGACTGTCGGTGCACCCACGGTGTCCGGCGCAAGTGTCAGCGCGACTGTGCTGAGAGAGGCAAAGGCCAAGAAGGTCGTTGTCTACAAGTACAAGGCGAAGCTCGGCTATCACAAGAAGAACGGCCACAGACAGCTGTACACCCAGGTGAAGATTGACAAGATCAATGCCTGAGGCATGATAGAAATACACATTTTACGCGATAAGAGCGGAAGGGCAGTGGGAATCCACTCCCTCGGTCACGCAGACTACGGAGACGGAACCGTCGACATTGTCTGTGCAGCCGTTTCGGCGCTGGAACTCAATTTTGCGAATTCCGTCGAGGAATTGACGAATGCCAAGTTTGAAGTTCATCTCGGTGAAGAAGACGGCAGTTTTGATTTTAAGCTCTTGGGCAAGCGCAACGCAAAGGCCGAGCTCCTTTTACAGTCTCTCCTGTTGGGATATCAGACTGTTCGAGAGGCGTACGGCAATCCATATTTGATGATCAAAGATCAGGAGGTGTAATGATGTTGTTCAAGATGAACCTTCAGCTGCATGCTCACAAGAAAGGTGTCGGTTCGACCAAGAACGGTCGTGATTCCGAGTCCAAGCGTCTTGGCGCAAAGCGGGCAGACGGTCAGTTTGTTCTGGCCGGTAACATTCTTTACAGACAGAGAGGCACGCACATTCATCCGGGCGTCAATGTCGGCAGAGGCGGTGATGACACTTTGTTTGCTACGGCAGACGGTGTTGTAAAGTTCGAGAGATGGGGCAAGTATCGCAAGAAAGTTTCTGTCTACCCGAAAGCAGAAGCTGCTGAGTAAAACTGAACGAAAGCTGTAGTGTAAGACCGGGCTTCATACTGCTAAGTATGAAGCCCGTTTGCATTCTCACAGAATACAGCTTGTCATGCGCAGTATGAAGCCCGTTTGCATTCTCACAGAATACAGCTTGTCATGCGCAGTGCGCACAGGAGAAAACGATGTTTACAGATAATGCCAAAATATTTATTCAATCCGGCAAGGGCGGCGACGGGCATGTCAGTTTTCGCCGCGAGCTCTATGTGCCGGCCGGCGGTCCTGACGGCGGTGACGGCGGCAGAGGCGGCGATATCATTTTTGAAGTCTATGACGGCCTGAATACCCTGGCAGATTTCCGTCACGTCCGGAAGTACGTCGCGGAAAACGGTGAGCCCGGCGGCAAAAAGCGCTGCCATGGTGCCGACGGAAAAGATCTCGTGATTCGCGTTCCCGAGGGAACTGTGATTCGCGATGATGAAAGCGGAAAGGTGATTGCCGATATGTCCGGTGAAAACCGGAGGCTGGTCGTATTGCGCGGCGGCAGAGGCGGTGTCGGCAATATGCATTTCGCCACGGCGACCATGCAGGCGCCGAACTATGCAAAGCCCGGACAGCCCGGCAAGGGCATGTTTGTGCGTCTGGAGCTGAAGGTCATTGCCGATGTGGGACTGGTCGGATTTCCGAATGTCGGCAAATCCACCTTGCTCAGCCGTGTCAGTAATGCGAAACCCGAAATTGCAAACTATCACTTCACAACCCTGCGGCCGCATCTCGGCGTGGTCGATTTTGATGACGGCGAAGGCTTTGTGATGGCCGATCTCCCCGGTCTCATTGAGGGCGCCTCGGAGGGTGTGGGACTCGGTTACGATTTTTTGCGCCATGTGGAGAGAACCAAGCTTCTGGTTCACGTCGTGGATGCCGCTTCGACGGAAGGCAGAGATCCGGTAGAGGATGTACAACGCATCCGGCATGAGCTGGAAAAATACGATCCCGCGCTTCTGAAGCGCCCGCAGATCATTGCCGCCAATAAGATTGACAGCATCCAGGTCGAAGAAGGAGAGGAAAACCCGATAGACCGCCTGCGCGCGGCTTTTCCGGACTTGCCGCTCTATCCGATTTCCGGTGTCACCGGCGAAGGCATTCGCGCATTGACCTACGGCATTCTGGAAATTCTTCGCAATATGAAGCGTGAAGTCACCGTTTTCGAACCGGAGATGGAAATTTCGTATCTCTCCGATCGGGATTTGCCCTACACCATCGAGCGCGACGGTGATGTCTTTGTCGTGGAAGGACCGCGCATCGAGAAAATGCTCGGTTATACCAATCTGGAGTCGGAGAAGGGCTTTAACTTCTTCCAGAATTTCCTGAAAGACAGCGGAATTCTCGAGGAATTGGAGCGCGCCGGTATTCAGGACGGAGATACCGTTCGTATGTACGGACACGAGTTTGATTATTATAAATAAGGGAGGATGCCTTGAACAGCAAACAGCGTTCGTTTTTAAAGGGAATCGCAATGACAACCGAGCCTCTTTTCCAGATTGGAAAGGCTGCACTCACACCGGAACTCACAAAAGCCGTCAATGAAACGCTTGAGAAGCACGAACTGCTCAAGATTTCCGTGCTTCAGAATTGTCTGGAGGATCCGAAGGATATGGCGGCGCGCCTCGCAGTTCGCACAAAAAGTGAAGTTGTGCAGGTCATCGGAAAAAAAATCGTGCTGTACCGGCAGGCCAAAGAAGAGAAGCACCGCAAGATTGTGCTGCCGCGCGACTAAACGGCCATGCGACAGATTGCAATTCTCGGCGGAACCTTCGATCCCATTCACAACGGACATTTGAAACTCGCGGAAGAAGCCTGCTCACATTTTCCGCTGGATGCCTGCTGGTTCATGCCGGCGGCGGCGCCGCCGCATAAGCAGGACAGAAAACTGGCAAGCTATGCACAGCGTCTACGGATGGCCGAACTTGCAACGGCACCCTACGAAGCGTTTTGTGTCTCTGACTTTGAGGCAAAACGGAGAGGACTCTCCTATACCAGCGACACCCTGGCTTTGCTCCGCGAGACCTATCCGGACTGCGCTTTTTCGTTGATTCTCGGCGCGGATTCGTTCTTTCAGCTGGAATTCTGGCATGCGCCTGCCGACATCTGCCGCGATGCGCGCCTGCTGGTCGCGGCGCGGGAATATGCGGACCGACATACGAGTCTGCATGAGCACGCCGAGCACCTCCGTACGCTCTTTGGCGCGCGGATTGAACTGATTCCGGCGCCGCTCATTGATATTTCATCCATGCACATTCGCGCCCTGCTTGCCGCCGGCAAAAAGAGTGCGGCGCAGTACCTTCCGCCTGCTGTCTATGACTACATCCGGGCAGAGGGCCTGTACCGCCGTTAGAAAGGAGGCTCGCCATTAACCGGAAAGAAATGGCCGAAATACGCCGCAAACTGGAGAAGAAGCTGAGCAACGACCGCTATCAGCATACGCTTGGTGTCGCTTATACGGCAGCAGCGCTTGCAATGCGCTATCAGTCATCTGTGGAAGATGCGGAGCTTGCGGGATTGTTGCACGACTGTGCCAAGGAATACGACAAAAAGGAATCGCTCTCGATTGCGGAAAAAGCCGGTATCCTTTTTTCGACGGCGGATATGGCCGCACCGCAGATCTGGCATGCCATCATCGGCCCCGTTGTCGCCGAACAGAAATACGGCATCACAAAGCCGGAAATTCTCTCCGCCATTCGCTGGCATACAACCGGACGTCGAGAGATGTCTCTGCTCGAAAAAATTGTTTTTACGGCCGACTATATTGAGCCGAATCGCGACCGTGCCGATAATCTTGCGGAAATGCGTCGGCTGGCATTTCAGGACCTTGATTTTTGTGTCTATCGCATCACAGCGGATACCCTCCGCTATCTCGCATCGAAACAGATTCGCGCAGATCAAAAGACAGAAGAGTGCTATCAATGGTTAAAGGAGGTAAAGAAGTATGACGACAAATGAGCTCGTTGCCTATGCTGTCACCGCAATGGAAGACAAGAAGGGAACCGAAATCTCTGTGATTGACATCTCCAAGGTCTC